>JBASLQ010000415.1:0-5080 GCA_049656425.1 Sedimentibacter sp. | reverse complement strand
ACCTTGTTCCCTCCTGTATTACTACAACACTTCCAAAAGGGCATCCGGCCGGAACATTGGGAATACAAATTTCCTGGCCTACTTTCAAATCGTATGGATTAGCTTCCGGATTAGCTTCAAGCAAAATGTTAAGCGGTAAGCCATACTTTTGCGCTATATTGTAGAAGCTTTCTCCTTCTTTTATTATATAGTATGCACCATTAATGCATGGCGGTCTCTGAGGCACTCTTGGAACACAAATTGTCATTCCTTCAGTTAAAGTTCTAAGCCTGAGTGTAGGGTTCAACTCAAGTAATCCTACTAAATTTGTGCCATATCTTGTTGCAATTGAATTCAATGTGTCTCCAGGCCTTACAACATAAGTCATTGAAGATTTATTCGGGCATTGAATTTGATTTTGTCTATAAATCATTATATAATCACCTCATAATATAATTTGTTAATTTATAATATTCATGAGGTAATGAATGTTTCCTTAATTTAAATAGTGAATTTGAATTTATCTCTTTCACTAACAGCAAGTTTGTCGCATCGTTCATTGTATGCATGACCGTTATGTCCCAATACATGCACAAATTTAACATTATGATTATTAACTGCATTTAATAGTCTTTGCCACAGTTCTTGATTTAATACAGGCTTTCCGTCAGATTTTTTCCAGTTTTTTTTCTGCCAGGAATCCAGCCACCCTTTATTGAATGCGTCAGTAACATATTTTGAATCTGTTGTTACTGTAACGTCACAAGGTTCTTTTAATGCTTCAAGCCCTGCAATTACACCCATGAGCTCCATTCTGTTATTAGTTGTGTTTTCTTCACCGCCACTAAGCTGTAATTCTTTACCGTTAAATTCTAATACAACTCCATATCCTCCAGGTCCAGGGTTTTTACTGCATGCGCCATCCGAGTATATGTTGATTTTTTTCATTATTTTTCCGCCTTTTGCTTAATTAGCATAACTCTTAAAATACCGTATTGCTCCTCTAATTCTTTTAATTTATCTTCGTTAAATTCTCCAACAACATCTATAATGTTGCATGCGTAATCACCCTTGCTTTTGTTAACCATACCTATTATGTTAACATTGTGGCTTGCCAAAGCTGTTGTCATTTTTCCAATCATATTAGGAATATTTTTGTTCAGCACAACAATTCTGTCTGTACCATGGTATCTCTCCATTGAACAATCTGGAAAATTAACAGAATTAGTAATATTTCCTTTTTCCAAATATTCAGTAAGCTGTGACACTGCCATTTCTGCACAGTTTTCTTCGGCTTCATATGTTGATCCGCCCAAATGAGGTGTGCACACTACATTTTTAGCATTTAGAAGTCTTTCATTTGGCAAATCAGATACATGGTACCCGATTTTACCGCTTTCCAAAGCTTCTATTAAGTCATCGTCATTTATAATTCCAGATCTTGCGAAATTCAATAATTTTACGCCATCTTTCATTGTTTTAATACTGTCTTTATTAATATAATTTTTAGTTTCATCATTGTAAGGAACATGAAGAGTAATATAATCACTTCTTCTGTAAAGTTCATTAATATCATTAGAATATTGTACATCCCATGACAATCCCAGTGCATTTTTAACTGATATGTATGGGTCGTATCCTATTACTTCCATTCCAAGTTTTATTCCTAAATTTGCAACAAGGTGTCCAACATTTCCAAGTCCTATAACCCCGAGAGTTTTCCCTTTAAGTTCAGGTCCCACAAATTTAGATTTCCCTCTTTCAACAGATTCCACAACATTTTTTTCTATACTTCTGGTCCAATCAATACTGTCAATTACTTTTCTTGAACTTATTAATAAACCAAGAAATGTTAACTCACATACAGCATTTGCATTTGCTCCAGGTGAATTAAATACAACAATGCCTTTTTCAGCACATCTGTCAACAGGAATATTATTTACTCCTGCGCCTGATCTGGCAATTGCCTTAAGATTTTTTGAAAATTCCATGTTGTGAATATCCATACTGCGCATTACAATACCGTCAACATCTGTTGTTTCTTGTTCAATTATATTATATTTTTCTTTGGAAAACAAATTCATTGTTTCCTTAGGGATTTTATTAAATAGTGCTACATTATACATTTTGTCCTCCTTAAATTATATTATAAAACATAGTATACAACCGAAATAACTTTAAATCAAGATAAATATTCCAATTAATAATATAAGGATTTTAAAATGTTTATGCATGTGTAAAGGTCAAACACACTTAAGCGTGTTTGACCTTTACATAAGTACATGTGTTTATTATTTGCAGCCTCTTCCAAATATATTATCGCCGCCACAAAGTAAAAAGTAAATGACACCTATTATTATTATCCACTGTAGCCAATCATTGTCGCCGTAGCCACGGTCACAGCATCCAAAATTTGTTGCTTTTATTTCATCAGACATATAATTCACCTCTCATAGTTTATAACTTAATATATGTAGGCAAATTAATTGTGTGCTAATGTTTAAAGAATTTCTAAAGTTGAGCAGGTAATTTTTATCAGTTCCTCAATATTTAAATTACTTTCCGCTTTTTGTATAGTTTCAAGTTTAGGATTAATCAACGGATGTTTTGGAGCAAAAACTGAACAGCAGTCATCAAATGGAAGTATTGATGTTTCAAAAGTTCCAATTTCCCTTGCTCTTTCCATTATTTCTGTTTTATCCATTCCAACAAGCGGTTTAAGTATTGGCATATCAATTGCATTTTCTATTACAGTCATAGATTTCATTGTTTGACTTGCAACTTGGCCAAGACTTTCACCGGTTATGAGCATTTCCATATTATTTTCTTTTGCAATTTTTTCTGCTATACGCATCATAAAACGTCTTGCTAATATGGTTGTTTCTTCTTCTCTGCAAAACTCTTTTATTGCTTTGTGTATTTCAAGTATATTAATGCTGAAAAGCTTAATATTTCCGCAATAATTCTCTAACAGTTCTTTTAAGCGCTTAACTTTTTCATTTGCTCTTTCAGATGTGAACGGGTAAGTATGAAAATAAATGGCATTAATTTCGACTCCTCTTTTTGCAATCATAAAACCTGCAACCGGACTGTCAATTCCACCTGATAAAAGAAGCAGTGCTCGTCCGTTTGAACCAATAGGCATGCCTCCTGCTGTTTTTATTTTCTCAGAAGATATGTAACAATTCTTTTTTATATCAATGTAAATCTCAATTTCCGGATTGTGGACATCCACTGTCACATCACTAAATGCATCTAATATGCGAGAACCAACTTCAGCACTAAAATCCATTGAAACTATGGGAAAGTTTTTATCGCTTCTTTTAGTTTTAATTTTAAATGTTTTTATGTTTTTCTTTTCTTTAAGATACCTGAAAAGTTCAATTGATTTTTTAATTATTATTTCCGGATCTTTTTCAACTTTAATGCATGGACTGATTATTACAATGCCAAAAACTTTTTTAGCTTTTTCAATTATTCCATCCATATCTTCTTCATGTTTTGTTTCAATAAATACTTTGCCTAATTCTTTGTAAATTACTATATCTCGGAATTCCTTCAAAGCAAATTTTATTTGTTCAACTAACTTATGTTCAAAAGAGCCTCTGTTTTTTCCTTTTAAAAATATTTCTCCAAAGCTCACTGCAATTATATTATACATATATTATCCTTTCTTGTCTTAGTGATTTTTCTTATATCTTCAACAGATTGTTTCATATTTTCTACAACATATTCCACTTCATCAAGATTGTTAAAATAGCCAAGACTTATTCTGACAGTACCATCTGTATAGTCTTTATCAAGTCTTATTGCTTCTAATATCCTGTTATTCTTTGATTTAGAAGAGCAAGCAGAACCGGTTGAAATGTATATGCCCTTATTTTCTAAATAATGAACTAAGACTTCTCCTCTTACATTCTTGAAGGAAACATTAAGTACATGAGGTGCCCCATCTGATTCTAAAGAACTGTTTATTTTAATATCATTTATTTCTTCAGCAAATCTTTTTGCATATTTATTTTTTAATTCATATAATTTATTTATTTCTTCCTGAAAATTATTGTAAACTAATTCACAGGCTTTTCCAAAACCAACTATTCCAGGTGTGTTTTCTGTTCCCGGACGTATATTTTTTTCTTGTCCTCCTCCAAAAGTCATAGGATTTATTTTGCACCCGGTGCGAATATAAAGACCACCCACTCCTTTTGGTCCATGAATTTTATGGCTGCTGAATGAAATAGTATCAACCGGCATTTTGTTTGTATCAATTTTAATTTTACCATATGACTGAACAGCATCAACATGAATTTTTGTATTCTTATTGTTATTTCTTACAATTTTGGTTATTTCATCTAAATTTTGTATTATTCCCAATTCATTATTTACATGCATTATTGACACAAGCAGCGTATTTTCATCAACCAGCGTTTTAAGCTGTTCTAAATTTATTCTGCCCATATTATCAGTTTCAAGATATTTAACTTGTATTTTATTTCCAAAATGTTTAAAAACATTATAAACTGAAGGATGTTCGATTTTTGTTGTTATAACATTGCTTTTTTCGTCAAAATTCACTAAATGTCCAAGTAATGCAATATTATTGCTTTCTGTTCCTCCCCCTGTGAAATATATTTCTTCAGGCTTTGCATTAATTATTTTCGCAGCCGATTTTCTGGCTTCTTCCATTCTTTTTTCTGTTTTAAGCCCCATCCTGTGAAGTGATGATGGATTTCCATAGCAGTTCTGGCATACATCTGTAATTTCATCCATTACTTCTTGTCTTACTTTTGTTGTTGCACTATTGTCTAAATAAACTTCCATAATTACCTCTTATTTAAAATTTATAAAATTTTATTATTGTTACTTACGAAATTTGTAAAAAAAGCTTGCATAATTTTTGTAGGTTTGCTATAATAATTTTGGTTATCCCCCCCGATAACCAAAATATATTCCCAATACCCCTTTTATGCATATTAATGCTTCACAACAATGGCCAACAGGCCATTTTTGTGTATGCCCTAACCCAATTTCTTTGACCGTAAGGGAAAAAGAAATTGATGGTAGGTCAACCGCAACGAGTTCCCAATTTATGCGAACGATA
>JBASLQ010000414.1:0-3218 GCA_049656425.1 Sedimentibacter sp. | reverse complement strand
AATTCGTCAATTTCAGATTTAACAAGACATAAGGCACAATATTATGATAAACATACTGAGATTATACAGCTGATTGTTGAACATGATTACAAAGCAATAAATGTTATGAATGAGCATCTTGACGAATCAAAAGATTTGGTTATAAATACACTAAGACAGTTAAATTATATAGAATAGAACATTAAATAGTGCAAAGTGAAATAATTAAAAACAAATTACAGTAGAAAATACATATCGAAAATCCAGTATGAATGATTCTAATTCAATTTATAATCAGTAGGAAATCGTATGCGATTATAGCAAGAAAACAAATTGCAATCCTATGCCGGTACAATTAAAGTATCTTAGAATATAGAACAATCTGAACGGATCTTTATTTTAGAAATATATTTTGCCATATAAAAGGAGGATAGTTTTATCTAAAAGTGTATTTAATTAACTTTAAAAGGAAAACGAATTCAATTGCGTGGAGGTAAAAAATGAAAGTAATAAAATGGCTTGATAATAATTTAGAAGAGACTTTGATGGGAATTTCATTGTGGTTAATTGTTTTTATTATGGGTTTGCAGGTAATTATGAGATATGTTTTTAAATCGTCTATATCTTGGTCTGAAGAAACATGCAGGTATCTTTTTATATGGTTAACTTTTTTAGGTATCAGTTATGCGGTTCACAATAATTCTCACATTCGTTTGGATATTATAGAAACATTAATTCCAAGAACAAAGAAGGCGTTGGAATATATAGGAGATTTAGTCTTTTTAGGATTCTGTGTTTATATGTTGAAACCTGCTTTCAAAGCAGTTTCATTTTTAAAGACAAGCAATCAGCTTAGCCCGGCACTCCAGTTTCCAATGTATTTAGTTTATTCGGCTTTAATGGTCGGTTTGCTGTTGACTATTTGCAGAATAGTTCAAAAATATGTAAATAAATTCAAAAACAAGGGAATTAAGGAGGTTGAACAATAATGGTAGGATCAGTATTTTTAGTATTTGCTATTGCGTTACTTGTTGGGGCACCAATAGGTATTGCAGTTGCTATAACTGCCTTATCTGCATCAGTAATTATACCGGGACTTCCGGCAGATGCAGTGTACGTATTCCGAAATATGATTACAGCGGTTGATTCATACTCGCTGCTTGCAGTTCCTTTGTTTATCTTATCAGGTAACTTAATGGCAGAAGGCGGTATTTCAAAGAAATTATTTGACTTTTTCTCATATTTCATTGGAAATAAAACAGCGGGACTTCCTATAGCAACAATTGTAACATGTCTGTTCTACGGAGCAATTTCAGGCTCAGGTCCGGCAACTGTTGCAGCTGTAGGTGCCATGACAATCCCAATGCTTATAGACTTGGGATATGACAAGAAATTTGTTGTTGCCATGGTTGCAACAGCAGGCGGGTTAGGTGTAATAATTCCTCCAAGCATTCCATTTATCATTTATGGCTTGTCTTCCGGAGAATCAGTTGGAGATTTGTTCATAGCAGGTATTTTGCCAGGACTATTGATAGGATTTTGCTTGATGACATATGCATACTACTACTGCTGGAAACACGGAGAGGACAAAGAAAAACTCATGGGGAACTATAAACAGCTGAGAGGCATGGGATTTTTCGGGATTTTAAAAGACAGCTTCTGGGCACTGTTTACTCCAGTTATCATACTGGGAGGTATATACAGCGGCATAGTAACTCCTACTGAAGCAGCAAATATATCAGTTATTTATGCATTAATCGTAAGCTTGTTCATTTACAAGAGCCTTAAATTCAGCGATTTGAAGAAAATTATGAAAGACACAATCACTACTGCAGCGCCTGTATTGCTGGTTGTTTCTGCTGCAACAGTTTTCGGACGTGTACTTACTCTTATGCAGGCACCTCAGCAGATTGCTACAGCTCTTATGGCTACATTTACATCAAAAGTTGCAATATTGCTGGTAATCAATGTTTTCCTGTTGTTTGTAGGAATGATTATGGAGACATTGGCTGCAATATTAATTTTGACACCAATATTTCTTCCGATTATAGCAGCAATAGGAGTTAATCCTATACACTTTGGTGTAATCATGGTTGTAAATCTTGCAATCGGATTTGTAACACCACCGGTTGGAATGAACCTTTACGTCGCCAGTGCAATGACGGGGATTTCTGTAATGGATATAGGTAAAAAGGCAATTCCGTTCATTGCAGCATTTATTGTAGCACTGATGTTCATTACATTTATACCGGAAATAAGTCTTTTCCTGGTTAAATAAACATAAGTTTTTAAAATTTGCCCATAAGGGTATGAGGAGGAAGTAAATTGTTTATTAATTCGATCAAAAAGAAACTATCTGAGGGCAAGACAGTAATTGGTACTTTTAATGTATGCAATTCTTCAGATTTGGTTGAAATAGCTGCATTGTCCGGATTTGAATTTGTAATTATAGACTGTGAACACGGACCGATGGGTGCAGAAGTTTCTCAAGACCTAATTCGAGCAGCAGAACTTAGGGGTATAACTCCAATAGTAAGAATTCCTAACAGATTTGAAAGCACTATATTGCATTTTCTTGATGTCGGGGCACATGGAATTCAGGTTCCTCAAGTTAATGATGCTCAAGCTGCTAAAGAGATTATCTCTTGCAGCAAGTACAAACCACTGGGAAGCAGAGGATTGGCATTTCCAAGAGCCAGTGATTATGGACTTACTGATGCCTCAAAATACACAGATTATGCAAATGAACAAACAATGATAATAACTCATTGTGAAAACAAAACATGTTTGGAGAACCTTGAAGAGATATGCCAGATACCGGAAATTGATGTTATCTTCTTAGGACCCTATGACATGTCTCAATCTATGGGAGTAACCGGACAGGTTACACATGAGCTTGTAGAAAATGCTGCAAAAAAAGTACTTGAGATAACAAAAAAATATGGAAAGATTGCCGGAGTGTACGCAGGCAATGGTGAAGTTGCTAAACGAAGAGCCGAGCAGGGGTTTAAGTACATTGCCATGGGGTGTGATACCACATTGTACAGTGCTAAATGCAAAGAAGAAATAGAAAAATTTAAAGCTTGAATAATAAAGAATATAAATTTTGGGAGGTAAAATAATGAGTAAGTTTGTTATATTGGACAGCCAGGAACTTGCCGGCAGTGATTTTAATATTGAGAAAAATATATTAGAAGCACAAGGAATTGAATGTGTCATTGCTGAATGCAAGACTGTGG
>JBASLQ010000413.1:0-1869 GCA_049656425.1 Sedimentibacter sp. | reverse complement strand
ATATATAGTTGTGAGTAAGAACTTTACCTGCGTTTTTTACTAAAAGTGTTAATACGTTGTATTCCATTGGAGTGAAATGTATTTCCTTGCCTTCAAGAACTACAGTGTGTTTTTCTAAATCTATTTCAAGCTCAGCAACTTTATAAATTTCCTGAGTATCTTTTTTTAAATTGCCACTGTGTCTAAAAACAACTCTTATGCGTGCTAAGAATTCTTTTATGCTGAATGGTTTTGTTAAATAATCATCTGCACCTGCATCTAATGCTTCTACCTTTTCGTTATCTTGATCTCTTGAGGACACTACTATAATAGGAATATCCGAAAAACCACGAACTTGTTTTACAATGTCAATTCCATCAATGTCAGGCAGACCTAAATCAAGAATTATCATTGAAAGATTTTGTGTTGCAATAATGTTCATAGCTTCTTTTCCTGTTGAAGCCTCAACACAGCTGTAATCTTGCGATTTCAAGGAAAAATTTATAAAATTGCGTATTTGTTTATCATCCTCAACTATTAAAAATAACGGTTCCATAAAATACCTCCTATGTATTTAAATAGAATTTAAATGTGGCGCCACCATCAACATTGTTTTCTGCATAAATTTCACCGCCATGAAAATTTATAATTGCCTTACATATGGATAGACCTAAACCCATACCTTGTCTTGTATCCGGAATAGAATTGCTTCCAACATAAAACATTTTAAATAAATTTGGAAGATCGTTCTCATTAATTCCTAATCCATTATTATAAACTTCAAACCAAACTTTTTTATTATCAAGCCAAATGGATATTTTGATCTCATTTAAAGGAGTAGTATGTTTAATTGCATTGTCCACTAGATTAATCAATACCTGCTCAATCAGTTTTCCGTCCATGGGGACGAATAAAACTTCATCAGGTAATATAATAGAAATTTTATGGTCAGGATAATATTTAGATGCCCGTACAATAGATTCAGCAACTATTTCTTCGACAGCTTCATTCCTTATGTTAAGAGCTAATTGACCTTCATGGATCCGTGTTAAACTTAAAATATTTTCAACTAAGCGCGTAAGCCATCTTGAATCATCGTAAATTTCTGATACCAGTTTCAAATTTTCTTTATCTTCAAGGCTGTGGTAAAGCATTTCGGAAGCACCTGTAATTCTAGTGAGTGGTGTTCTTAAATCATGAGATATAGATCTGAGAAGATTATTCTTAAACCGTTCGTTTTTCATTTCGGATCTGGCTGTTTCCTTTTCATTTATTAGAAGTTCTCGTTCCATTGCTATAGTAATCTGCATTATTATAGAATCAAACAAGAAACGATTATTATATATCATATTTTCAAGATTCTGCGGCAAGCAAATATAACTTACTATTTTATTACGAACTTTAATTGGAAAAGAGTAATAATTATTAATTATATTTTCTATTTCGGCTGATTCGACAGCTTCATTTGTAATGTTATCCATATTAGCTTTTATAGATAATATCTGAGACTTAATGTTTTTTGTATTTAATAATAAACAAGTAACATTACAATTTAAAAGGTGTGCAAGACATTTTGTAGCAACTGCTGCAACGTCTTGTACTTCACTGGTTTTTGCCAGAGAACTTGTTATGCTGTATAATATATGTGCTTTTTTTTCACGATCATCTGTAAGTTCTATTGAATACATGAGTTTACTGGTTAGAGCACTTGTAAAAACAGCAGATAAAAGCATTACAAAAAAGGTAAAATAATAGGATTTATCTTCTACCTTAAAAGTATGTAATGGTATTGTAAAAAAGAAGTTAAATGGTTCATTTGTTTAAATTAAAAAAATAATGGTATATATAAAATTATATAATCATAATTATTTATAAAATAAAGAATATACT
>JBASLQ010000412.1:0-2494 GCA_049656425.1 Sedimentibacter sp. | reverse complement strand
TGATTTAATAGATAACTCTTCTACGCTTAATCCTTTTTTCTTTCTATACTCGTTAATCTTCTCTAATCCCATTTTTACAACGCTCCTTATTATTATGTTTTTATTGTAGCAGAATTTTTATTCCATGTCAATAAATAAAATTCCATTATTGGAATAAAGATTTTAAAAAAAGGGTTAATAAATTCCATAAAGGAATTATAATAAAAATATAAATTCCATCAATGGAATAAACAAAATTAACGGCATTTTGTGCAGCACTAGGTGTTATGACACTTGCTGTTGTAACAAAATATTACTCTATATCAGTAAAGCATGGAGGTTTATGGAAGAGTATTAAAGGAAGGTTTATTAATAGTAATAGCATGTGGGTTGGTACGTCTAGGAAAATATTTGCATATCTAATAATTTTTATTATGGTAGGACTTAGCTATAGAGTGTCTCCGATTGCTGGTATAGCTACATTTCTTGGTACTGTCATATATTCTGTTATAAGATCGAAAGGTTTCTTTTTGTATGCCCTAACCCCATTTTTCAAAATGGTTTTTCTGAAAAGTGGAGGTAGGTCAACCGCAACGAGCACCAAATTTATGCGAGCGATAGCGAGCAAATAAATTTGTAATGCGAGACTGCGTATGCCCTAACCCCATTTGTCAGAATGTTTTTTTCTGAAAAATGGCGGTAGGTCAACCGCAACGAGCACCAAATTTATGCGAGCGATAGCGAGCAAATAAATTTGTAATGCGAGACTGCGTATAAATAACATTAAATAAAATAGATTTTTAATTTTATAATATTGTGATACAATAATACAAACAAAAGAAAAGGGATAATAAAATGATATTAGTTTTAGCAGAAAAACCTTCTGTAGGGAAGGATATAGGAAAAGTTTTAAACTGTAATAAAGGCGGAAACGGATATGTAGAAGGAAGCAAATATATTGTAACTTGGGCTCTTGGACATCTTGTCACACTTGCTGATCCTGAAAGTTATAATTCAAAATATGCCCATTGGGAATTGGAAGACCTTCCAATTATACCTGGTACAATGAAAACTGAAGTAATAAAAGATACAAAAAAGCAATTTACAGTTGTGAAAAGCCTTCTTGTAAGAAAGGACGTAACCGAAATTGTAATAGCAACAGATGCCGGCAGAGAAGGAGAACTTGTTGCAAGATGGATTATTGAAAAATCAGAAGTTAAGAAACCTTTTAAAAGGCTTTGGATTTCTTCAGTAACAGACAAAGCCATAAAGGACGGTTTTAACAACTTAAAGGATGGAAAACTTTACAACAATCTTTATGCATCAGCTGTGGCAAGATCTGAAGCAGACTGGATTGTGGGAATAAATGCAACAAGAGCACTTACATCAAAGTACAATGCTCAGCTTTCCTGCGGAAGAGTACAAACTCCAACAATTGCAATGATTGCTTCACTTGAAGATGAAATTCGTAATTTTAAACCTTCACAGTTTTATGGGATTGATGCAGTAACAAAAGGGCTTAAGTTTACATGGCATGATAAAAACAATGAAACAAAGACATTTGATAAAGAAAAATGCGATGATATTATTAAAAACATTAAGTCAAAAAGCTTAGTTATTTCAAATGTTTCAAGGAACAAAGCATTATCATATGCACCTCTTCTTTATGATCTTACCGAACTTCAAAGAGATGCAAGCAACATGTATGGATTTTCAGCAAAAGAAACATTATCTTATATGCAGACATTGTATGAACGCCATAAAGTTCTGACATACCCAAGAACGGATTCAAGGTATTTAACAGATGATATTGTTGATACATTAAAGGACAGAGTTAAAGCTTGCAGTGTGGGACCTTATGCAAAAACAGGGTTCAAAATAAGTTCACAGCCTATAAGAGGAAGTAAAAACTTTGTTAATAACAGCAAAGTTTCAGATCATCATGCTATAATACCTACAGAACAAACTGTATTTTTAGGTGCATTGTCTGACATGGAAAGAAAAATATATGACTTGGTCGTTAAAAGGTTTTTAGCAGTGTTGTCAAAGCCTTTTGAATACGAGAAAATTGTAATAACAGGAAAAATAGGTAGCGAAGAATTTACATCTAAAGGAAGAATAACTTTGTCCATGGGATGGAAAGAAGTATACGGAGATTATGAGGATGAAGAAATTCTCGATGATTTTCCAATAAATACATTGACTGAACTTCGCAGTGGAAATACAATTCAAGTAACTTCTGTAACAAGAACTAATGGTGAAACAAAACCTCCGGCTAGATTTACTGAAGCAGGACTTTTATCTGCAATGGAAAATCCGGTGAAATTTATGAAAAATGCAGATAAGGACTTGAAAAAAACCATTGGAGAAACAGGCGGCTTAGGAACAGTCGCAACAAGAGCCGATATTATTGATAAATTGTTCAACAGCTTTGTTATTGAAAAGAAAGATAAGTTTATTTATACGACTTCAAAGGGAAGACAGCTTCTTGACTTATCCCCTGTTGATTTAAAAT
>JBASLQ010000411.1:0-1594 GCA_049656425.1 Sedimentibacter sp. | reverse complement strand
GTATATATACAGATGAAGTGTTACCGTCCCACTGCACATTTGCACCCAATCCCTCGCCTATAAGTCTAATAGGAACCATTGTTCTGCCATGAAAATTAATTGCTGGAACATCACCTTCAGCCTTATTACCATTAATAAAAATATTTATTATTGAAAACCCTTCAAAAAAGCCATTTGTGGAATTAGCAAATGCAAATCCTGAAAATAAAATACTAATAACTAAAACTAATATGAGTACTTTCTTCTGTTTTTTCATATTCTCCTCCAATGAACCTAAAATAATTTTCACTACATTATATCATTTTTATATCATTTTTTCAATATCTTAACAGTGCTAATGAAAACTTTTATTAATCGATTGCTCAAAAAAGCAACTGGATAAATTTCACTACAGTTGAATCAACAATAATTAGTCTATTAAACCTCTTCTTGCAGCATATACATAATTCTTGTCATAATTATTTAAACTAATATATTACTTATATTTTTAGCAATTCTAGTCGTCATATTTCCAATGTTTTTAAGCCTCTCATATGTTATAATATTAACATTAAACTTATAACTTAGCCCAATTCCCAAAAAAATAGTAGTAGAAATTATAACAGTATTAAGCGTCTTGCTTTTTCTATTTTCTCTATCATTAAAATCTATGGTACTTTGATTTCCCACATCGATAGTTTCTAAAAATTTATTAAATGCTCGTGATCTATCTTCTTCTGGCAATTTATCATTAATTGCAATATTATATAATATATCAAGCCTTTCTTTTTGTGATTTGCTTAAAGTATCCATTATTGCAGAATCCTCTTTTAGTGCATCTAACACACTCTTAATTGTTTCTATTGTTTTGATTATTATATCTGAATCTTCAGGTATACCTATTGTTTTACTTTTGTCCATATGTATCTCCCTTTAAAGAAGTAGTTAAATATTGACATAATAGTACATATCTTTTCGTTGATTGTAGAATTCATATTACCTTTTTTTATTAAATATGATTTGTAGCTTTCTACAATTTCATTTGTTAGTTGATTACAACAAATAATATCCTTGTCTACACTTTGTTTAAAATCCTTATAAGTAACTCTCTTGTTCTTAATAGTAGTTGGTGATAATTTATCAAGAATACAACTATTAATAAACCTTTCGAAACCTTCATCTAAAGTAATATTTTTATCTTTTTTGTTAAAGTTTTGGAACATATTTTGTCTCCTTTTTCATGGTTTTAAAATATGTTCTAAATCATCTTGTACGCTTTTTATGGTTTAGTATTTATGCTACTTTAGTTTAGTATTTATGTTACTTCACTAAATTTCTAAAACCTTAAAAATGCTGTAATTTCAACTATTCGTTAATAATCACCTGGTTTATACCATCTGTTTCTTCCAGCAAGACGCTGATTCTTTCGCTTCTTGAAGTCGGAACATTTTTGCCGATAAAATCTGCACGAATTGGCAATTCTCTGTGCCCTCTGTCTATTAAAACTGCAAGTTCCACATTTTTAGGTCTTCCTCTGTCAACAATTGCATCTAAAGCTGCTCTTACTGTTCTGCCTGTATACAAAACATCGTCAACTAATATTACAGTTTTATCC
>JBASLQ010000410.1:0-6314 GCA_049656425.1 Sedimentibacter sp. | reverse complement strand
CCATCTAAGTCAATTAAAGTAATTTCAAGTTTATCTTTGAACTTTTCAAGAAGAATATTCGCATCTTCGCTTAGACTGCTTGTATAAACCAATAATCCCTTCCTTATGTTGTTTTGGCTCATATAGGAAATCATGCTTCTTAAATCTAATTTTTCCACTTCAATTTCTTTATCCAGCTTGAATATTTTAATGCAATAAACAATTCCTTTGTTTTCAGATAAATACATGTGTCTGCCTTTATTTACAAAATTATTCCATCCTTCTTTTTCAAACAAATAACCTGCAAGCATTTCAAAATCAACATTATTTATTTCATTTATTTTCTTTTGGAAATACTCCTTTTTTATTCGTAATATTAACTTTTCCTCTCCTTCTTCTTTTTTTCGGCTTATATTCAGCTTATTAATTAAAGTGAATATAATAAAAACTTGTACAGAAATCAAAATTGCCAATATGAAATCAACAGACAATAAATAAATAACTAAAAATACAATTACACTGAGAATAATTTTATAAAGCAATAAATCAGTTCTGTAACTTAAGTAATTTCTGGTTCCCAATGCTTCTTTTATAAATATTTTCTTAATGTTATTTTCTTTTATCATAAAATCACCTCTTTGTAATTATTTCCAATTAACTTTAATTTATGCAATAAAAAAACTGCCTATAGACAGTTTTTATTTTTAGATGCTGTTCACTGCTTGCTCAAGTTTATCCAAATACTTTATTGGAAAATATGCCAGCAATTCTTTAAATTGTTCTACTGTAAGTCCTTGTGTTGAAGTGTATAATTTTATTTTTTCATCCAAACTTGCATTAATAAATTCTTCTTTGATTTCTTCGAATTTTTTTTCCATGATTCTCCTCTTATATACTTTTATGGTATTAATATGCTGCAGGCGAAGTAATACAAATAAATTCCGTCCCTTCTTCAGAAGGATTGAATAATTTGTGAGGTACATTTGAGCATATGTATATACTGTCGCCTTCTTCGATTATTTCATTATAATCAATAAAGTTAACTATCAATTTTCCTTTTAATATTATTACACATTTATCAGAATCTATTATAAGAAAAGTTTCACTTTCCCATTTTCCAGAATTCAATGAACTTCTATAAACAGCCACTTTCATTTTGTTCTTATGTTCATTTCCAATGGGAATAAGAAATTCAAGTTCCTGGTTATTTTCTGGAATCTGAAGCTTTTGTCTATCTTCTTTTCTTGTTACAACAACATTGCTGCTTTCATCTAAAAAGTAATCTGGTGATACATTTAAAACTTTACAAATTTTACTAAGCGCCGATAATGACGGTTCTATTAAATTTCTTTCTACCTGAGAAATATAACTTGAAGTAAAACCAGATTTTTCAGAAAGGTCATCTATTGTCATTTCATTAAATTTGCGTAATTTTCTAACTTTGTTGCCATCCATGCCACTACTCCGTATTTTAATTAGTAAAATGATATTACTCTAATATAAACTAATAGTCAATATATTTCACATTGCACTCTATGGCTATTATCATTTCTTAAGCCTTAAAATAACTGTGCCAAATAAAATTGCTAATATTATTTTTGTACTATCCTCTAGCCAAAATAAAAAGAGCAAATCAACATAATGAATCGCTCAATCATAAATAAATTTATTTTTAGTGGTGGTCAATTTTATTTTGTATTTTATCATCCTTCAGTCCAAATACTGCTCTGGCACTCTCTGCTTGAGGATCATGTTTTATATGCTTTGAACGAAATTTTCCATCTTCTTTTTTGCCATTTTTAGTGCTTTTCATTTTATTATCTGTCATATAATTTCTCCTTATAAGGTTTTTATTATTATGTCAGTTTTTAAAAATCTAATACAGATAACAATTGATGATTTTATTAATCATTAAATCTTAAATATCCTCATCCAGCTGCTCGCTTATATAATTTGTGTCTAGAAGCTCTTTTGCTACTTCAAGAACGTGGGAAGGAACATATAAATCTATTCCGTACAAATTAACACCTGTATAAATTTCCATCAGCGCTCCAGTTCCTTTTTCTCTTTTTAATACAGGAATTCCATATGATTTTAATTTTGAAATAATTATTTCAGCTTCAACACTGTTTAAATTCGAAAGCAACAATGCTTCATTGTCACCGTTAATATATTCCTCAGACATATTTCCTCCTCAAAATTAAATTATATAGTTCATTTATTAATCATATTATACCATGCAATTGAAATTTCTGCTATGAATTAATAGTTTTCACTAATAATTTTTATAAAAAAAGAGATTTATTTAGCTAATCTTTGCATATTTTAATTTGCGCTGACTTCTTTTGGGAGCTTTACAGCTTTTGTTACCGGTTTCCATATTGCTTGTGCCAGGTAAAAATCAATCATACTGTGAACTACTGTTCCAACGCCTACAAGAAGTATAACCGATGTTACAAATCCTTTTGCATAGTAGCCTGAGCTCATATTGTTTCCAAAATAAAATGGTATTACTACAAGCACTTCACAGAAACCATGAATTAATCCAATTCCCAGCGAAAAAAGCTGTGATGATTTAACTGATTTAATAATATTTGGGTGTTTCTTCAAAATTAAAGAACCAATAACAGCAAATATTATATGTGATGCTGCACGAATTACTATAACAATTGGAAATCCTGACAATAAGAATCCTGCTGCTGTTCCAATAGAAACAAAAATTGCAGTAGTTGGCGAAATAAACATTGCTATAAATATAGCTACATGGCTTGCAAGGGTAAATGACGCAGGTTCCATAGTAATTTTAAGAGGTGATATTATTGGTATTATTATTCCGATTGCACAAAGAAGTGCTGAAATTACCATTGAATTAAGATTGTTATTCCTTTTCATTTTAAATTCCTTTCCAAATTGTATTTATGTCTTGTCTTGTGTCTTGACACTTGTTTATACAATTATAATAAAGGCTGAATATTTTGTCAATGTTTATTTTTGCTCTAGAATTATATTTTTCTTTTGCAATGCTTTCATTATTCTGCTAAAGGTTTCTTCGTCACTGCATTTAATAGTATGAAGATGAATGCCCCCTGTCAATCTCATTAAAGGCTGCGCTTGATTATTTTCAACCTTCTTTAAAAACAAATCAGCATCATAACGTGAAGATATGCTAAGTTGACCTACAATCTGTCCATATATTGGATGCTCAACTGTAACATCCAACAACGTTCCTCCATTATCTACAACTGCATAAAGTTCTGCAGCCATATTTGTATCATCATGACAACATGCAATTGTATAAACGTTTTCATTAATTTCCACTTCTGCATTTAAAACATATCCTCTTGGAGTAGCTGATATTTTAAGACCTGCAGCACGCATAAGTGCTATATCCCCTACTATTATCTGACGACTGACAGAAAATTTTTTAGCAAGAGCTGTTGCACTGATAGGGTCCGTATTATTTTTTAATACTAATTCTATATTTTCTCTTCGTTCTTCTGAAGTCATAGCAATCTCCATTAATAAAAAATGATATAAAAATGGTCGGAGTGAAAGGATTTGAACCTTCGGCCTCTTGGTCCCGAACCAAGCGCGATACCAAGCTTCGCTACACCCCGACAACATTTATATTATATTCTTTTAGATATAGCTTGTCAATCCTTTCCGATATTCAATTCTCGAGCATAATAAAACAAATATTGCTGTGCGTATCCTGAAAGATTGCCAAATTTATTTTCTGCAAATTTGCGTATTTCTTTATCATTTGTATTTTTGTCAACATACAATGTCTGCATTACCCTTCTGACCCAAACATCTACCGGAAATGTATCAAATTGCTTCATAGAAAATAAAAGTACGCAGTTAGCAACCTTGTCCCCAATTCCGCAATAAGTTTTTAAATAATTAAGCCCTTCTTCATAGCTTGTATTTTTTATATTATAAATTATGTCTTTTTCTTTCAAAAACCGTATAGCTGCATCTTTAATTCTAGGGGATCTGAACCCGGCCTTGCAATCTTGAATTTTTTCTAATGGTGCATTTGAAAGCTGCTCTGCAGTTGGAAATGAAAAATAATCTTTTCCTTTGTAGTTGCATATGAAGTCACCAAAATTTTCACTTAAATTTTCTATTACCTTTTTTATCATAGGTATTCTGTTATTGGCAGAAATCATAAATGATATCATTGTTTCCCATTCATCTTGATTTAAAATCCTTATGCCATTCCCAAATTCAATTGCTTTATTAATTATCTCATCAGTATTTATTGAATTTTTAATTTCAGTATAATCAGTATCTAAATCAAAATAATTTTTAACAACATTATCATAATCTTTCATATTCACATTATTAAATACAACTGTTGAATCTTCTTGTCCAACATTTAAAACTTTATTTTCCACAACACCTGTATATGTTCCATCTTCTTCTCTGTTCCATCTGAAGCATTGTCCGCAATCAAATATGTGAGAAATATTAAAGTCTTTCATATCTTCAATTATAATTTTATTTTTGCGTTCTTTAATAGTCATATGTGTCCTTTCTTTATAAATGTTCTATGAAACTTCCTTGTCCGTAGATTCTTGCTTTATCTAAACAATCTTCGCTTTCATCTATTTTATTTTCCATATCATATATTTTACTCATAAAATAATATCCAATGGCAATTTTATAATCGTTTATACCAGTTTTCGTTAAATTAGTGAAAAACTCCAGAGTTTTTAAACCATTTCCATTATAAAAATCTACAACTGCATATATTAATTCAATTGATACCTTGTTATAATTTTTGTTGTAAAATACATCAATTGTTTCTTTGGCTTCAGAAAACAACTCCTTGCCTTTCTCAATTTCTCCGTTAAAAAATAAGCTCAAAATCAAATTATGATAATAAATTACCTGCCAGTTAGAAGGTATTTTATTAATGTCATTTTTTAATATATTGATAGCTTCTTCAAATTTTCCGGCATAAAAAAGTCCTACAGTTTTTTGAATCAAATTAATATTATTTTCCTTTTCAGATTGAAATTTCAATAAAAGTCTGTCAATTTCTTTAATGTACCTTTCCGGACTTTTTTCTACATAAAGCAGTTTATTGAATAAATCAACTTGTTTAACCAAAACTCTTCGCTTATTTACAAAATATAAAATTAAAACTACGAAAACTATAATAAAAAAATACATTTTTATCTCCTTATTAAATACTGCTATTCAGCTTTGGAAAATTCTTCAATGAAACTGCCCTTTCCATATTCCATGGCATTGTTAAAATTAGCTTTAGTAGCACTAATATTATTTTCCTTTTTATTAATTTTTCCTAAAAAGTAGTATCCGAATGATTTTCTGTAATCATTGGCACCTGATTTTGCTAATTCAGCAAAATAATTTTTTGAAGCGTTTCCTTTATAAAAATCTACTACATTTTTTACTATATCTATAAATTCTTTATAATAATTATTTTTTTCATATTCTTCAAAAATAGTATTTGCTTTTTCAAAAGTATCTACTGCTTTTTCAGTTTCTCCTATAAATAACAAACTTAAAATTATATTTTGATAATATATAGGTTCCCAGTTTTTAGGCATTTTTTTAATTTCATTTGTTAAGTCAATTACTTCCTGAAATTTCCCTTCATAGAACAAACCTGTTGATTTTTGAATGTTGTTAATAATAATATTTTTCGGACTTAATTTTCTTGATAAAATTGTATCCATTTGTTCAACATATTTATCAGGCCTTTTCTGTATATACAGATATTTGTTTAAAAGATTTATTTGGTCTACTTGTCTCTTTATTTTCAAAAAAATAATTGCTAACAATATAACCATAAATAACACTACAAATTCCATTGCATTTCTCCTTTGATAAATAATTTTAATTTATAATTTTATAACTTAAAGCTTTAATTTAGCTAAAGCATCTGCTAAAGCAGTGTTAATAACTTCATCTTGTTTATTACTTTGTTTTTCAATAAACTTTGTTGCTTCTTTTTTTGAAATAGAAGATGTTTCATTTTCTTTTCGCTTATTAAAAGCAGACAGTTTTTCTCTGAAGCCGCATTTGCACACAAAAATTTTGCCTTCCCCTTCTCCTCGAAGTTCAAGCTTTTTATGGCAATTCGGGCATCTTGCATTTGTAATTTGAGCAACACCTTTTCTGTAACCGCACTCTCTGTTTTGGCAAACTAACATTGTTCCTTTCTTGCCGTTAACTTCAAGCAAATAATTGCCGCATTCAGGACATCTGGACTTTGTTTCATTATCATGAATATATTTTTTATCGCTGTTTTTTATTTCTTTAATTATTGTCTTTGTATAGTCTATCATTTCATTTAAAAA
>JBASLQ010000409.1:0-16946 GCA_049656425.1 Sedimentibacter sp. | reverse complement strand
TAAAACGCATACAATATATTCATATAATTATTCATCGGCATACTAAATTTGTATTACTGTACTTCCATTACATCATATACATCAACAAGTTTTTGCATTTGTTGTATTGCTCTATCAACACCTAAATTTTTTCCATCCTCTAAAGTTACCATAAACTCTGAATTGTTAGAATTTATTCCTTTCATAGTGAATTCTTTTACATCAAATTGTTTCCTTCTCAATGTTGTTAATACTCTAACTGCTGAATCCATTCCACTTGATACTTTAAAGCTTACTGTTTTACACATTTTATTATCCTCCCATTTCTTGATTTTCTATTTTCTATTTCCTAATTTCGATTTGAATTGAATATCGCAGTCTCGTTCACCAATTTATCAGTTCGCTATCGCTCACATAAATTGGGAACTCGTTGCGTTTGACCTACCGCTATTTTTCAGAAAAGAGACTCTGAAAAATAGGGTTAGGGCTTCGCAGTTTCGTTCACCAATATATTTGCTCCCTATGGTCGCATATATTGGGAACTCATTGCGGTTGACCTACCGCTATTTTTCAGAAAAGAGACTCTGAAAAATAGGGTTAGGGCATACAAAAAACCTCTCATCTCTATATACATATATATATATGTATATAGGGACGAAAGGTCTTTCGCGGTACCACCCTATTTTACGATAAAAAAATATCGCCTCATTCAAGTCGAAAAAACATTGTTTTTTGAACTCTATCCTTATAACGCAGGAATACGGCCTCATCTACTATATTTCGACTTGGAAGCTCTGGAGTGATCATTTTATACCTGTTAACACCGATTTTCACCAAGCATCGGCTCTCTAAAGTTACCTCAGATATTTTTGTCTCCGTCAAAGCTTTATAATTTAACTTTTTATTATTATACACAGAGTAGAATACATTGTCAACATATTTTTATAAA
The DNA here is from genome assembly GCA_049656425.1 of Sedimentibacter sp. Taxonomy (GTDB): domain Bacteria; phylum Bacillota; class Clostridia; order Tissierellales; family Sedimentibacteraceae; genus Sedimentibacter. The sequence continues at coordinate 16,018 of JBASLQ010000409.1, read as the reverse complement.
AAATTATATTGACAAAATATAACCAAAATATAACTTTCATATAAAAAAAATCTACTAATAATTGACTGGCAATTATTTAAGGGACGCTTATTGCGTCCCTTGTTTTTACAATGCTCATCAATTGCTGCTCAACTGCTTATCAATCGCTCATCTATTGTTCCTAGTTCAATTGCTTTATTGCATTTATTATGCTTGGAACTATTTGTTTTTTTCTTGATACGCACTTTTCAACGTAAATTCCTTCATATGCATTTTCTTTGTTAAATATATTACCAACTAGCCTGTCTTTACTAGAAGTGTAAAAAATATACGACCCTTCATTTACAATATCTGTAACTGCCATTATGAGAATAAAATAATCTCTGTCTAATGTTATTTCATCTATCAATTGTATAAAATCGTCTTTTTTATTCATTATTTCATTGATATTCATTGTAAATACTTGTGATATGCCAACATTCTTATATTCTAAATTAAACTTCTTGAAATCTTGATATAGTATTTCTTCAATTGTCTTTGATTCTAATGAAGTTCCAACTTTGAACATTTCCATTGAATAGTTATGCAAATCTATATCAACAATTTTTAAAAGTTCATCAACTGCTTCTCTATCCATATCAGTTGATGTTGGTGATTTTAAAAGCATTGTATCTGATATTATACCTGATAACATTAGCCCTGCAATATTTTTATCTATTTCAACACAATTTTCTTTGTACATCTTATATATTATTGTATTTGTACTGCCTAAAGGTATATTTCTAAAACTAATAGGTATTGCTGTTTTTATGTCACCAATTTTATGATGGTCAACTACTTCAAGGATTTCTGCTTCTTCAATTCCTTCGGCGCTTTGTCCTAACTCATTGTGGTCAACTAAAATCACTTTTTTCTTTGTAGGATTAATGAGATGATTTCTGCTTAAAAGCCCTAAATATTTATTATATTTTGAAATAATAGGAAATTTAGAGTGTTTTGAATTTTCTATATCTTCTTTACAATCATCAAGATAATCCTCTTCAGTAAAGCACATTAAATTTTTAGATTTCATAATTTGATTTACATATTTCGACAATCCTAAGTTTTTAGCTGTATAATATGTATTGTAAGGAGTTCTTATTATATTAACCTTATTTTCAATTGCTATTTTAATTAAATCTTCTGGCACTTTTAAATCTCCTGTAACAATTATGAGCTTTACGTTTATTTCTAAAGCATACTTTATGATATCATATCTATCTCCAACAATTACTATAGAATTAGGAGTTAATACATCAGCGCTTCTAAGAGTTTTTTCTTCAAAAGCTGCTACTGTAATTTCTCCATTTATTATTTCATCACATCTTATAATTTCTTTACCTAAAAGTGTTTCTATAATATTATCATATGAAGTATTTAAATATCTTTGATCAGTGTTAATTAAACTCATTGCAATATCCTTCATTGTAATAATGCCCTTAAGATTTCCATCATCATCAACTATAGGAAGAAGCCTCAACTTGTTTTCGTTCATGAAAAAATAAGCAAAATGAATAGATTGCTCAACTTTAAACGGCTTCACTTTATCATAATTTAAATCTTTAACCTGTATTTTTACATTATTAAGCACTTCAGGAACTTCTGTATTAAAATATTTTAATACAAAGTCTGTTTCTTTATTTATATTTCCTAAAATGTATGGTATTGACTTTTCATTTAATTTATTTTTTAAATTTGATAATGTTATAGCTGCACAGACGCTATCAGTATCAGGCGTCTTGTGCCCAAAAATTAAATTGTGTTTCATTGTTAATATTCCTTTATTATTTATTTTTGCTAATTATCGACTTTCCCATCTTAAATCTTTGCCATAAAACTTATGTGCTATAAAGTTGCTAAAGACTCTTGACATTATTCTATCAGAATATGTTTCCGCCAATTGCTCTAATGACAAATTCGTCGAAATGATTGTTTTTTTATCAGTAATTAACCTTTCGTTTATTATGTTAAAAAGTTCTGCATTTGTAAATGAATTATTAAACTCAGTACCAAGGTCATCAATGATTAAAAGTTCACTTTCAAACATTAAATTGTAATTAATTCTATTAGCTTCCGTTTCATTTAGCCTGTTAAACTTATGATTTTCTAATATTTCAAATAAATTGAATGCTGTTTGATACAAAACTGTCTTTTCCATATCTATGAGTGTTTTAGCTATACAATTGCACATGAATGTTTTTCCTAGCCCTGTACCCCCATAAAAAAGCAAATTCATATTCGTTTTATCAAAATTGTTACAAAAATCTTCACAAGTTTCTAATATATTATACATATTTTGTTTAGGTGTATATATTTCATTATTATAAGGTTCATTGCTGAAAACATTAATATCAAAAGTATCAAAATTTTCCTTATCAAGCATATGAACTATGTTAGACATTTTATACAAGTAATTAATAATTTGTTTGTTGAAACACTTACACCTTTTTCCATCAGCAGTATATCCAGTATCATTGCATTTCTTACATTCATAATCATATTCTAAGAAATTTTCAGGTATGTTGTATTTCTTGTACATTTCTTTTTTTTCTTTTTTTAATTCATCTATATTTCCACGCAATTTTTTCACTTCATCTTGTAAATTTTCAGGATTTGACAAAATAAGCTTAGATAATTTTATACTTAGTAAATGAACATTTTTGTCTGTTTCTTCTAAGTTTGGAACTCTCTCATAAAGTTCTTCTTTTCTAATATCGGCATCTTTAAAAGCTTTAAGCCTTTTTTTATTGTAATCGGTCATTATACTCTCAATTATTTGCTTCTTCAACTTTTTCCTCCTTCTCATTAGCCGTAGAAATACCTAATTTATCTAACTTTTTATTAAACTTCTCTTTAACTATTTGTTCTAATTCCTGTTCAGAATAATTTTTCATCTTTTGTTCAAAATTATGGAACTTATTAACTTTAGCAACTGGCTTAACTTTTGATTTTTCATCTTGCTTATACTCTTTTCTGTCATTTTTTAAATCTTCTATGGTCTTATACCCTTTTTCATTCCATTTAACCAATATGCTGTCAAAGTAGTTTATGTTTGGATTGGATATTTTAGTAGAATTTTCTAAGCACTTCAAAATCATATCCATAGAAAAATTCATTTCATCAACCCATTTATCTATTGTTTTCATTTCAGCTTCTGTTAAAATTCTGTTGTTAAATCCAAGTGCTTTGCTTATTCTAGAATAAATAGAAAACCTGTCATTTCTTTTTTCTAAGTATTCAACCATTGTGTCAACATCGCAAACACCTTCATCATGCCATGAAGATACTACTGATTCAATATAGCTAAACTTCTTAACCTTTTTATTGTTAATACAATAGCTAAATGCTTGAGTCATAATTTCTGGTTTCATCTTATAACTGTTCATCCATGAAACTATTTTTTGTTTTTCATTTATTTTCATGGGTCTTCCAAACATCTCTTCTATTTCTTCCATCATTTTTTTATTATCACGATTCCTATTGAAAGAAATTAACTCATCATTATTTATATAATTGTTTTTTTCTGTAGGTATTTTTGATATATATTTATAAACATTATCTATGTATAACTGCTTAAGATTAATAAATTCAATTTTATAACTATACTCATCTTCTATGTCTTTTTTAATGACTATACCTTCCTTTTCCCAGTAAGACCAGGCATTCAACACATCTGACAAAGGTATTTTAAGATCTTTAGCAATTGTTTCATTATTAAAATTATCTTGTTTATCTCTAGCATATTTATATCCTATAAGATAGACTTTAACATAAGTTCCATCTGCAAGAGGCATGTAATCATTAATAAATATATTTTCTACAGGGGTATCTCCCAAATCTATTTTCTGTTCTTGTAAAATAAAATTCATATTTTACTCCTTTATGGTAATAATATGTTTGTAATATATTCGTAACAAAGTTATTATAATTTTGTGAAAACATTTTACCGTTTATTTGGTTGACAGATTTCAGTTGTTATACTATAATATTACAAGATGATTAAATTTTTAACTACATCTCTTCAAACATATATTTATTATAACATCATTTCCCCAAAATGAAAATTAGATTTTTTGTTTTATAGTATATAATAAATGACAAACGAAAAACAAAATAAGGAAGTATGCTATGGAAAAATTAATTAGACCGTTGATAGAAAAATTAAATTTTAAAAAAAGTAATCAAATTTTTAAACAACTCCCCGAATTAAAAGAAAGACAAGATATATTCCCTTCTAAATTTAAAGAACAAATTAAAGGTGCTATTTCGCTTCTATGTGCCACTACATTAGTTTTAAGTGGGTCATATGCTGTAGGTTATTTAGATACTCATGAAAATAATGTATTTCCTACAGAAAGCTATTCAATATTAGTTGATGGTAATGAAGTTTGCAAAGTGAGGCAACAAGATTTATTAAAGCCAACAATTAAAAAGATAGAAAGCGACTTAGAAAAAACTGCTAATCTTGATTTAGTTATAGAAAATAAATTTGAAGAAGTAACATCTATGGCTAAAGATTCTGAAATTACATCACCAGACGATTTATATAATGTGCTTAAATCAGAAATAAATTATTCACTCTTAGCATATTCTATTAAAGTTAATGGTGAAAGCGTGGGCATTGTTGATACTGAATACGATGCACAAAATGTAATCAATGATGTTAAGTCTTATTTCACTAAAAATATTGATCAAAACACAATCATAGAAGTTAACACAGCAGAAAACATAGAAATAGAACAAGTTAAAGTAGATAATTCACAACTTCAAAAACCTGAAGATGTAAAAAATTACATAATTAGAGGTACAGATAAAGAAGAGAAATATACAGTTGAAGAAGGAGATACATATTGGACTATAGCAGAATACTTCAATATGTCCCTAGATGATTTAATTTCAGCTAATCCAACAGCCGATTCTGAACTCATACAAATAGGAGATGAATTAAATTTATTAGTTCCTAAACCTTTTGTAAATGTTCAAGTAAAAAGAAAAGTTACTCAAGAAGAAAAAATCGATTATGAAACAAAATATGAATATGTATCATACATGTATAATGATGAAAAGACAGTTAAAACAGATGGTGAATATGGACTATCTAAAATAGAATCTATTGTTACTGAACAAAATGGTATTCAAATTGCAAAAAATGTTGTCGCAGAAAAAGTTATAACAAACCCTAAAGCTGAAGTTATTGTAACTGGTACACAAGATCCACCACCTTCAAAAGGTACAGGATACTTCATTAACCCATTACCAGCATCGAACATTTCATCAAGGTTTGGTTCTAGAAGCGGAGGATTCCATACCGGACTTGATATGGCGAAATCTTCGGGCTCACAAATAAAAGCAGCTGATGGCGGAACAGTAGTATTTGCTGGTTGGTCAGGCAGTTACGGTTACATGGTAGAAATTGATCATGGTGGTGGATTTACAACGAGATATGCACATTGCAGCGCTATTTATGTATCTAGAGGAGAAAAAGTATATCAAGGAAAAGTAGTTGGATTAGTTGGAATGACAGGCGTTGCAACAGGTCCACACTTACACTTTGAAGTTAGAAAATATGGCAATGCAGTTAACCCTTCTAATTACATAGGGGTTCAGTACCGATAAAAAATAAAAAATAAAAAATAAAAAATAAAAAATATACGTACATAATAATTACAGATGCAAATCTGTGATTATTTTTTTTCGCAAATTTGTATTTTAAGAGAATTTTAATTTAATTTTTAATGCTTGTATTATTTTATATTATACTTATACCCACATTAGTATTAATGAAACATAAATTTTAGGAACATAAATTTTAGGTGAATTGAAAAGTTAACTTCCACTTTGTAAGGTTAAATTCCACCCCTAAAGATTGAATGATAAAAAAGATAGAAAAATTCAAATAAATATACAGCTTTCAATGCATTTTTGGTATAATAATAATCAAATCATACAAATAGCACTTAAAATTGGGCATAAGGTATCGTGAGTGAAACAAAACCATTTTTTTGAAAAGGTAAATTCCACCCAAATATTAGTAGTATTAATGCACAATTCAGCTGTGGTGTTTCGTTGATTTAAAAGTTATTTAAGAAGACTTGGATCTAGAATAATATCGTTTGGTTGGATACATTCTGCATCCAAAATCTTCAGGGTGTCAACCCCATGGAGGAAGCTGAACAGCGAAAATGGAGATTTGCCGTTCAGCTTTTTTCTGCCATAAGAATTGATATGATTCATCATTAGAAGAATGTCATTTTGAGAAAAAGGATTTAAGTTGGTACCTTTGGGAATGACCCTCCTGATAAATTCATGATTGTTTTCAGCAGCCCCCTTTTGATAAGGAGCTGAAGGATCGCAATAAAATATTTGAGATCTGCGATTACCCTCTTTATCAAACTCAATAGCTGAAGGATTTGAAAATTCACTTCCATTATCAGTGAGAATGATAGGAAACAATTTAATAAAAATATCCCGACCGAGCTTCTCATATAGAGAATCAAAAACATCAATAACAGATTGAGAAGTATTTGCATCTCTAATAAAAGCAAGCATAAAAAGAGAATCCGTAAAATGAATAGTCAGAAGGACTTTACCACCTTTAGTACCCTCAACGGAATCCATTTCAACAACAGGAGTATCAGGATATAGTTTTGAAAAATTCAAGAATTCATCATAAGTACGATTTATTCTACAGGATTTATCAACCTTAAAGTTTTGAGCAGACTTTTTTCTAGGACGATAACGAACCTTTCTAGGAAGATCAATATTTCTGGCTGAAAAAAGACTTAAATTAACATAATTGTAAATAGTTCTTTCACCGTACATAATAGTGTCAATATTATTAGAACAAATATGATGAATAGATTGCCCCTTTTTAATAAGAGGACTAATAAAATTATCAAGACGCATGATTTGATTTTCATCAATATTGATGCCTTGACGTGATTGGGAACGCAAAGATTCATATTCTTTTTGAGCAGAAGCTGCATAATAAAAAGATTTTTCAAGAGTGCATTTTTGTCGATTAGAACATCCATTACAAACATAAGGAGGTTTTGAAAGCAAAGAACATAACTCTTCTTTAAAATCAGAGCATACAGAACAGCATTCAGAACAAAATTTACACAACTTATGCTTACAATAATGTCCCTTACAAATATAAGAATGGTTACATTCATAGCGATGAACGCAATTGTTGAAGGCTCTGCCAAAGTTGCCAGTTTTCTTTTTAGTAATGTGTTTCTTGATTTCTTTAGAAATAGTAGAACAATCTTTATTAAGGTTTCTTGCAATTGCTTTAAAAGATAATGAATCCTTAATAGAACATTCGATTTCTAATCTTTCGTTGAGAGCAAAATGTTTAAAATTAGACATAAAATCCTCCGTTAAAAGAAACACTACGAGCTGAATTATATTAATTATAACAAAATATGACAAAATAGTAATGGATAATATTAACAACAGAGGAAATATTAAAACAAGTATAAGGTGAGATTTTTGGCCCACCAGGGTGCAGAGAGAGTTCTGCCTAGGCAGAACTCTCTCTGCACCCTGGTGGGCCAAAAATCTCACCTTATACTTGTTTTAATATTTCCTCTGTTGTTAATATTATCCATTACTATTTTGTCATATTTTGTTATAATTAATATAATTCAGCTCGTAGTGTTTCTTTTAACGGAGGATTTTATGTCTAATTTTAAACATTTTGCTCTCAACGAAAGATTAGAAATCGAATGTTCTATTAAGGATTCATTATCTTTTAAAGCAATTGCAAGAAACCTTAATAAAGATTGTTCTACTATTTCTAAAGAAATCAAGAAACACATTACTAAAAAGAAAACTGGCAACTTTGGCAGAGCCTTCAACAATTGCGTTCATCGCTATGAATGTAACCATTCTTATATTTGTAAGGGACATTATTGTAAGCATAAGTTGTGTAAATTTTGTTCTGAATGCTGTTCTGTATGCTCTGATTTTAAAGAAGAGTTATGTTCTTTGCTTTCAAAACCTCCTTATGTTTGTAATGGATGTTCTAATCGACAAAAATGCACTCTTGAAAAATCTTTTTATTATGCAGCTTCTGCTCAAAAAGAATATGAATCTTTGCGTTCCCAATCACGTCAAGGCATCAATATTGATGAAAATCAAATCATGCGTCTTGATAATTTTATTAGTCCTCTTATTAAAAAGGGGCAATCTATTCATCATATTTGTTCTAATAATATTGACACTATTATGTACGGTGAAAGAACTATTTACAATTATGTTAATTTAAGTCTTTTTTCAGCCAGAAATATTGATCTTCCTAGAAAGGTTCGTTATCGTCCTAGAAAAAAGTCTGCTCAAAACTTTAAGGTTGATAAATCCTGTAGAATAAATCGTACTTATGATGAATTCTTGAATTTTTCAAAACTATATCCTGATACTCCTGTTGTTGAAATGGATTCCGTTGAGGGTACTAAAGGTGGTAAAGTCCTTCTGACTATTCATTTTACGGATTCTCTTTTTATGCTTGCTTTTATTAGAGATGCAAATACTTCTCAATCTGTTATTGATGTTTTTGATTCTCTATATGAGAAGCTCGGTCGGGATATTTTTATTAAATTGTTTCCTATCATTCTCACTGATAATGGAAGTGAATTTTCAAATCCTTCAGCTATTGAGTTTGATAAAGAGGGTAATCGCAGATCTCAAATATTTTATTGCGATCCTTCAGCTCCTTATCAAAAGGGGGCTGCTGAAAACAATCATGAATTTATCAGGAGGGTCATTCCCAAAGGTACCAACTTAAATCCTTTTTCTCAAAATGACATTCTTCTAATGATGAATCATATCAATTCTTATGGCAGAAAAAAGCTGAACGGCAAATCTCCATTTTCGCTGTTCAGCTTCCTCCATGGGGTTGACACCCTGAAGATTTTGGATGCAGAATGTATCCAACCAAACGATATTATTCTAGATCCAAGTCTTCTTAAATAACTTTTAAATCAACGAAACACCACAGCTGAATTGTGCATTAATACTACTAATATTTGGGTGGAATTTACCTTTTCAAAAAAATGGTTTTGTTTCACTCACGATACCTTATGCCCAATTTTAAGTGCTATTTGTATGATTTGATTATTATTATACCAAAAATGCATTGAAAGCTGTATATTTATTTGAATTTTTCTATCTTTTTTATCATTCAATCTTTAGGGGTGGAATTTAACCTTACAAAGTGGAAGTTAACTTTTCAATTCACCTAAAATTTATGTTCCTAAAATTTATGTTTCATTAATACTAATGTGGGTATAAGTATAATATAAAATAATACAAGCATTAAAAATTAAATTAAAATTCTCTTAAAATACAAATTTGCGAAAAAAAATAATCACAGATTTGCATCTGTAATTATTATGTACGTATATTTTTTATTTTTTATTTTTTATTTTTTATTTTTTATCGGTACTGAACCCCTATGTAATTAGAAGGGTTAACTGCATTGCCATATTTTCTAACTTCAAAGTGTAAGTGTGGACCTGTTGCAACGCCTGTCATTCCAACTAATCCAACTACTTTTCCTTGATATACTTTTTCTCCTCTAGATACATAAATAGCGCTGCAATGTGCATATCTCGTTGTAAATCCACCACCATGATCAATTTCTACCATGTAACCGTAACTGCCTGACCAACCAGCAAATACTACTGTTCCGCCATCAGCTGCTTTTATTTGTGAGCCCGAAGATTTCGCCATATCAAGTCCGGTATGGAATCCTCCGCTTCTAGAACCAAACCTTGATGAAATGTTCGATGCTGGTAATGGGTTAATGAAGTATCCTGTACCTTTTGAAGGTGGTGGATCTTGTGTACCAGTTACAATAACTTCAGCTTTAGGGTTTGTTATAACTTTTTCTGCGACAACATTTTTTGCAATTTGAATACCATTTTGTTCAGTAACAATAGATTCTATTTTAGATAGTCCATATTCACCATCTGTTTTAACTGTCTTTTCATCATTATACATGTATGATACATATTCATATTTTGTTTCATAATCGATTTTTTCTTCTTGAGTAACTTTTCTTTTTACTTGAACATTTACAAAAGGTTTAGGAACTAATAAATTTAATTCATCTCCTATTTGTATGAGTTCAGAATCGGCTGTTGGATTAGCTGAAATTAAATCATCTAGGGACATATTGAAGTATTCTGCTATAGTCCAATATGTATCTCCTTCTTCAACTGTATATTTCTCTTCTTTATCTGTACCTCTAATTATGTAATTTTTTACATCTTCAGGTTTTTGAAGTTGTGAATTATCTACTTTAACTTGTTCTATTTCTATGTTTTCTGCTGTGTTAACTTCTATGATTGTGTTTTGATCAATATTTTTAGTGAAATAAGACTTAACATCATTGATTACATTTTGTGCATCGTATTCAGTATCAACAATGCCCACGCTTTCACCATTAACTTTAATAGAATATGCTAAGAGTGAATAATTTATTTCTGATTTAAGCACATTATATAAATCGTCTGGTGATGTAATTTCAGAATCTTTAGCCATAGATGTTACTTCTTCAAATTTATTTTCTATAACTAAATCAAGATTAGCAGTTTTTTCTAAGTCGCTTTCTATCTTTTTAATTGTTGGCTTTAATAAATCTTGTTGCCTCACTTTGCAAACTTCATTACCATCAACTAATATTGAATAGCTTTCTGTAGGAAATACATTATTTTCATGAGTATCTAAATAACCTACAGCATATGACCCACTTAAAACTAATGTAGTGGCACATAGAAGCGAAATAGCACCTTTAATTTGTTCTTTAAATTTAGAAGGGAATATATCTTGTCTTTCTTTTAATTCGGGGAGTTGTTTAAAAATTTGATTACTTTTTTTAAAATTTAATTTTTCTATCAACGGTCTAATTAATTTTTCCATAGCATACTTCCTTATTTTGTTTTTCGTTTGTCATTTATTATATACTATAAAACAAAAAATCTAATTTTCATTTTGGGGAAATGATGTTATAATAAATATATGTTTGAAGAGATGTAGTTAAAAATTTAATCATCTTGTAATATTATAGTATAACAACTGAAATCTGTCAACCAAATAAACGGTAAAATGTTTTCACAAAATTATAATAACTTTGTTACGAATATATTACAAACATATTATTACCATAAAGGAGTAAAATATGAATTTTATTTTACAAGAACAGAAAATAGATTTGGGAGATACCCCTGTAGAAAATATATTTATTAATGATTACATGCCTCTTGCAGATGGAACTTATGTTAAAGTCTATCTTATAGGATATAAATATGCTAGAGATAAACAAGATAATTTTAATAATGAAACAATTGCTAAAGATCTTAAAATACCTTTGTCAGATGTGTTGAATGCCTGGTCTTACTGGGAAAAGGAAGGTATAGTCATTAAAAAAGACATAGAAGATGAGTATAGTTATAAAATTGAATTTATTAATCTTAAGCAGTTATACATAGATAATGTTTATAAATATATATCAAAAATACCTACAGAAAAAAACAATTATATAAATAATGATGAGTTAATTTCTTTCAATAGGAATCGTGATAATAAAAAAATGATGGAAGAAATAGAAGAGATGTTTGGAAGACCCATGAAAATAAATGAAAAACAAAAAATAGTTTCATGGATGAACAGTTATAAGATGAAACCAGAAATTATGACTCAAGCATTTAGCTATTGTATTAACAATAAAAAGGTTAAGAAGTTTAGCTATATTGAATCAGTAGTATCTTCATGGCATGATGAAGGTGTTTGCGATGTTGACACAATGGTTGAATACTTAGAAAAAAGAAATGACAGGTTTTCTATTTATTCTAGAATAAGCAAAGCACTTGGATTTAACAACAGAATTTTAACAGAAGCTGAAATGAAAACAATAGATAAATGGGTTGATGAAATGAATTTTTCTATGGATATGATTTTGAAGTGCTTAGAAAATTCTACTAAAATATCCAATCCAAACATAAACTACTTTGACAGCATATTGGTTAAATGGAATGAAAAAGGGTATAAGACCATAGAAGATTTAAAAAATGACAGAAAAGAGTATAAGCAAGATGAAAAATCAAAAGTTAAGCCAGTTGCTAAAGTTAATAAGTTCCATAATTTTGAACAAAAGATGAAAAATTATTCTGAACAGGAATTAGAACAAATAGTTAAAGAGAAGTTTAATAAAAAGTTAGATAAATTAGGTATTTCTACGGCTAATGAGAAGGAGGAAAAAGTTGAAGAAGCAAATAATTGAGAGTATAATGACCGATTACAATAAAAAAAGGCTTAAAGCTTTTAAAGATGCCGATATTAGAAAAGAAGAACTTTATGAGAGAGTTCCAAACTTAGAAGAAACAGACAAAAATGTTCATTTACTAAGTATAAAATTATCTAAGCTTATTTTGTCAAATCCTGAAAATTTACAAGATGAAGTGAAAAAATTGCGTGGAAATATAGATGAATTAAAAAAAGAAAAAAAAGAAATGTACAAGAAATACAACATACCTGAAAATTTCTTAGAATATGATTATGAATGTAAGAAATGCAATGATACTGGATATACTGCTGATGGAAAAAGGTGTAAGTGTTTCAACAAACAAATTATTAATTACTTGTATAAAATGTCTAACATAGTTCATATGCTTGATAAGGAAAATTTTGATACTTTTGATATTAATGTTTTCAGCAATGAACCTTATAATAATGAAATATATACACCTAAACAAAATATGTATAATATATTAGAAACTTGTGAAGATTTTTGTAACAATTTTGATAAAACGAATATGAATTTGCTTTTTTATGGGGGTACAGGGCTAGGAAAAACATTCATGTGCAATTGTATAGCTAAAACACTCATAGATATGGAAAAGACAGTTTTGTATCAAACAGCATTCAATTTATTTGAAATATTAGAAAATCATAAGTTTAACAGGCTAAATGAAACGGAAGCTAATAGAATTAATTACAATTTAATGTTTGAAAGTGAACTTTTAATCATTGATGACCTTGGTACTGAGTTTAATAATTCATTTACAAATGCAGAACTTTTTAACATAATAAACGAAAGGTTAATTACTGATAAAAAAACAATCATTTCGACGAATTTGTCATTAGAGCAATTGGCGGAAACATATTCTGATAGAATAATGTCAAGAGTCTTTAGCAACTTTATAGCACATAAGTTTTATGGCAAAGATTTAAGATGGGAAAGTCGATAATTAGCAAAAATAAATAATAAAGGAATATTAACAATGAAACACAATTTAATTTTTGGGCACAAGACGCCTGATACTGATAGCGTCTGTGCAGCTATAACATTATCAAATTTAAAAAATAAATTAAATGAAAAGTCAATACCATACATTTTAGGAAATATAAATAAAGAAACAGACTTTGTATTAAAATATTTTAATACAGAAGTTCCTGAAGTGCTTAATAATGTAAAAATACAGGTTAAAGATTTAAATTATGATAAAGTGAAGCCGTTTAAAGTTGAGCAATCTATTCATTTTGCTTATTTTTTCATGAACGAAAACAAGTTGAGGCTTCTTCCTATAGTTGATGATGATGGAAATCTTAAGGGCATTATTACAATGAAGGATATTGCAATGAGTTTAATTAACACTGATCAAAGATATTTAAATACTTCATATGATAATATTATAGAAACACTTTTAGGTAAAGAAATTATAAGATGTGATGAAATAATAAATGGAGAAATTACAGTAGCAGCTTTTGAAGAAAAAACTCTTAGAAGCGCTGATGTATTAACTCCTAATTCTATAGTAATTGTTGGAGATAGATATGATATCATAAAGTATGCTTTAGAAATAAACGTAAAGCTCATAATTGTTACAGGAGATTTAAAAGTGCCAGAAGATTTAATTAAAATAGCAATTGAAAATAAGGTTAATATAATAAGAACTCCTTACAATACATATTATACAGCTAAAAACTTAGGATTGTCGAAATATGTAAATCAAATTATGAAATCTAAAAATTTAATGTGCTTTACTGAAGAGGATTATCTTGATGATTGTAAAGAAGATATAGAAAATTCAAAACACTCTAAATTTCCTATTATTTCAAAATATAATAAATATTTAGGGCTTTTAAGCAGAAATCATCTCATTAATCCTACAAAGAAAAAAGTGATTTTAGTTGACCACAATGAGTTAGGACAAAGCGCCGAAGGAATTGAAGAAGCAGAAATCCTTGAAGTAGTTGACCATCATAAAATTGGTGACATAAAAACAGCAATACCTATTAGTTTTAGAAATATACCTTTAGGCAGTACAAATACAATAATATATAAGATGTACAAAGAAAATTGTGTTGAAATAGATAAAAATATTGCAGGGCTAATGTTATCAGGTATAATATCAGATACAATGCTTTTAAAATCACCAACATCAACTGATATGGATAGAGAAGCAGTTGATGAACTTTTAAAAATTGTTGATATAGATTTGCATAACTATTCAATGGAAATGTTCAAAGTTGGAACTTCATTAGAATCAAAGACAATTGAAGAAATACTATATCAAGATTTCAAGAAGTTTAATTTAGAATATAAGAATGTTGGCATATCACAAGTATTTACAATGAATATCAATGAAATAATGAATAAAAAAGACGATTTTATACAATTGATAGATGAAATAACATTAGACAGAGATTATTTTATTCTCATAATGGCAGTTACAGATATTGTAAATGAAGGGTCGTATATTTTTTACACTTCTAGTAAAGACAGGCTAGTTGGTAATATATTTAACAAAGAAAATGCATATGAAGGAATTTACGTTGAAAAGTGCGTATCAAGAAAAAAACAAATAGTTCCAAGCATAATAAATGCAATAAAGCAATTGAACTAGGAACAATAGATGAGCGATTGATAAGCAGTTGAGCAGCAATTGATGAGCATTGTAAAAACAAGGGACGCAATAAGCGTCCCTTAAATAATTGCCAGTCAATTATTAGTAGATTTTTTTTATATGAAAGTTATATTTTGGTTATATTTTGTCAATATAATTTTTTATAAAAATATGTTGACAATGTATTCTACTCTGTGTATAATAATAAAAAGTTAAATTATAAAGCTTTGACGGAGACAAAAATATCTGAGGTAACTTTAGAGAGCCGATGCTTGGTGAAAATCGGTGTTAACAGGTATAAAATGATCACTCCAGAGCTTCCAAGTCGAAATATAGTAGATGAGGCCGTATTCCTGCGTTATAAGGATAGAGTTCAAAAAACAATGTTTTTTCGACTTGAATGAGGCGATATTTTTTTATCGTAAAATAGGGTGGTACCGCGAAAGACCTTTCGTCCCTATATACATATATATATATGTATATAGAGATGAGAGGTTTTTTGTATGCCCTAACCCTATTTTTCAGAGTCTCTTTTCTGAAAAATAGCGGTAGGTCAACCGCAATGAGTTCCCAATATATGCGACCATAGGGAGCAAATATATTGGTGAACGAAACTGCGAAGCCCTAACCCTATTTTTCAGAGTCTCTTTTCTGAAAAATAGCGGTAGGTCAAACGCAACGAGTTCCCAATTTATGTGAGCGATAGCGAACTGATAAATTGGTGAACGAGACTGCGATATTCAATTCAAATCGAAATTAGGAAATAGAAAATAGAAAATCAAGAAATGGGAGGATAATAAAATGTGTAAAACAGTAAGCTTTAAAGTATCAAGTGGAATGGATTCAGCAGTTAGAGTATTAACAACATTGAGAAGGAAACAATTTGATGTAAAAGAATTCACTATGAAAGGAATAAATTCTAACAATTCAGAGTTTATGGTAACTTTAGAGGATGGAAAAAATTTAGGTGTTGATAGAGCAATACAACAAATGCAAAAACTTGTTGATGTATATGATGTAATGGAAGTACAGTAATACAAATTTAGTATGCCGATGAATAATTATATGAATATATTGTATGCGTTTTA
>JBASLQ010000408.1:0-6233 GCA_049656425.1 Sedimentibacter sp. | reverse complement strand
TTTAATAACTGAACGAACAGTAGTAAAACTTAATGAAAAAGACAGGGAACAAAAAAAATTAGACAGATGGCAAAAAATAGCTAAAGAATCAGCAAAACAAAGCAAAAGAAATATTATTCCCAATGTTGAAGGCATCACAACAGTCAAAGAGCTTACAGAGCGATTGAAGAATGAAAATGCAGAGATTATTGTTCCATATGAATTGGAAGATATGAGACTTTTAAAGGATGTTTTAGCAGAATCAAAACAAAATTATTACATAATAATAGGACCTGAAGGCGGGTTTGATATTAAGGAAATAGAAATGTTCAAGGAAATAGGAGCTCATATAGTTACGCTGGGAAAAAGGATACTAAGAACTGAAACCGCAGGGGTTGTTGCTGCAGCTGTTGTTATGTATGCCTGTGATGAAATGAAATAATATTTATTAATGGTGACAGCTTATTGAGCGGCAGCGAACAAATAAATTTGTATTGCGAAACTGTGATATTCAAGAGATCATCAGTGAGACAATAACGAGGTATTTATGAAAAAATTAGGAATATATGTTCATATTCCATTTTGCAAAAGAAAGTGCAATTATTGTGACTTTTATTCAATTAAGTGGAATGATGAATCAGAAAATAAATATATTGATGCAGTTATAAATGAAATTAAGAATTATAAAGATACATTAGATGAAAAGTACTGTGTTGATACCATATATTTTGGAGGGGGAACTCCAACTATAATTAATCCTGATAATTTAAGAAGGATTATAGGAAAATTAAGAAGTATTTTTGAAATTGATGAGAATGCAGAAATCAGTATGGAAGCAAATCCTAACACATTAACTTCAGATAATTTGAAAGCATATAAAGAAATAGGAATAAACAGATTAAGCATTGGTATTCAATCGTTGAATGATGATATATTATATAAAATAGGAAGAATTCATAACGGCCGTGAAGCTCTTGAAGCAATTGACAGAGCAAAACAATTTGGGTTTGAAAATATAAATGCAGATGCTATGTTTAATATCCCAGGTCAAACAATAACAGATATTGAAACTACATTGTCTAAAATAATTGAAAAAAATGTAAAGCATAT
Organism: Sedimentibacter sp.; assembly: GCA_049656425.1. GTDB lineage: Bacteria > Bacillota > Clostridia > Tissierellales > Sedimentibacteraceae > Sedimentibacter. The sequence goes on along the minus strand of JBASLQ010000408.1, from coordinate 5,144 downwards.
TTCTTTTTATTCGTTAAAGCTGGAAAAAGGCACACCAATGTATGATATGGAAAAAAACAGTAAGATTATAATGCCTGAAGAAGATGAAGAAAGAGAAATGTATTATGCAGGCAGAAATGTCATGGAGGATAAAAACTTATTTCAATATGAAATTTCTAATTTTGCATTAAAAGGATATGAATGCAAACATAATTTAAAATATTGGAATCAAGAGGAATACATAGGCATCGGACCATCAGCTCATTCATTTCTTAACAGTATTAGATACAGTAACCCTTCTGATTTAAATTTATATTGCCAGAATTCAGAAGAAAATGTATTTGAAAGAAAAATACAGGAAGTTATGAACCGGAAAGATTTGATATTTGAATATATAATGCTTCGACTAAGGTTGACAGAAGGATTAAATATGGTTGAATTTAAAAATAAATTTTCAATTGATTTCAATGAAACATATTCAAAACAAATAGACCATTTAACTAAAAATAATCTCCTGAAATACAGCGGAGATTTTGTAAAGTTAACTAACCTTGGAATGGATATTTCTAATTATGTGTTTGAAAAATTCATGTAAACCCAAAACTCAAGTACCAGGTACTTGAGTTTTATAAGTTTTATAAGAATTTTTTATTTTAACTATTGACAAAATAATTGTAAAGTAGTATCTTATTACTATAGTTTAGCACTCAACCAAAGAGAGTGCTAACAAAGTCAAAGAGGTGATGGAATGTCTTTGGATAAGAGAAAAGTTAAAATTTTAAAAGCAATTATCTCAAGTTATATTGATAATGCTGAAGCTGTCGGCTCAAGGACAATTTCAAAAAAATACGAACTTGGTGTCAGCCCTGCTACAATCAGAAACGAAATGTCTGATTTGGAAGAAATGGGTTTTCTTGTCCAGCCTCATGCTTCATCGGGTAGAATACCGACCGACAAGGCTTACAGATACTATGTTGACGATTTGTGGAAAAAAGTTCAAAGTTCATCTAATACTAATATGGATCAACTGAGATATATAATAGAAGACAAAACAAGTGAACTGGATTCAGTTTTTAAAAATTCAGTAAGAATACTGTCACAATTCACAAAATATACATCATTTATTGTTGCACCACAGCTTAGACAGTCAGTTGTAAAAAGGATTCAGCTGGTGCCAATAACTGATACTACAATATTGCTTTTAATTATATTGCAAAGCAATATTGTAAAGCAAGTAACATTAAAATTACACAGCCCCATACCTTTTGATCAAATGGAAAAAATATCAATTGCCCTTTCGGAAAAATTGTATGGATATAAATTAGAAGATATGGATTTAATTAAGGATAGTTTAATAGAACAGCTTTACCATATAAGAGAAAGCAATAGTGATACAATGATGGAATTGTTGCCTTTTTTAATGGATCAAATTGGCAAGCTGGAAGATATTAATGTTTATTCAGATGGCATTACAAATATATTGGATTTGCCTGAATATAATGACGTAGTCAAAGCAAGAGAATTTATTTCATTTGTTGAAAATAAAAGTAGTATAGCGAAATTACTTCAATTTGTTGGAGAAAATGATTTAAACATCAGCATAGGCCATGAAAATCAGAATGAAGAATTAAGAGACTGCAGCCTTATAACTGCAACTTATAAATTCAATGGTAAGCTCATTGGCAAAATTGGAGTTATAGGACCGACAAGAATGGATTACAACACTGTAATTTCTGCTGTTAAATCAATGTCTGAAGCAGTTAATGAAATAATAAGTCAAAACTTTGACGATGAAAATAAGGAGTGAAGAAATGGCTAAGGCAAAAAAGCGTGATGAAGAAAAGCTAAATGAAAAAGTTGAGCAAGAGCAAGGAAAAAAAGAGGAAGAAACTTTAAATGAAATAAATGAAGAAAATAAAAATGAAGAAAATAAAAATGAAGATAATAAAAATGAAGATAATAAAAATGAAGAAACAGAAAATTCAAAAGATACAAAAAATGCAGAGGAAGAAATACTGAGCAACAAATTGTTGAGATTACAGGCAGACTTCCTTAACTATAAAAACAGAACTGAAAAAGAAAAAGTATCTGCATATGGAAGTGCAATTTCAGGCTTAATATTAGAATTGCTGCCAGTTGTGGATAATCTTGAAAGGGCATTAAGTGCTGATAAGTCAGAAACTGATACTTTCAGGGAAGGAGTTCAAATGGTTTATACTCAGCTTAACGGAATTCTTAATAAAAAAGGATTGGAAGAAGTTGATGCTTTACATAAACAATTTGACCACAATGTTCATTATGGTGTTGCATTCGAAGCAAATGACGATTATGAAGATGGAATAATAATTGACGTTTTGCAAAAAGGTTATATCTTTAATGATAAATTACTAAGACCGGCAATGGTTAGAATTTGCAAAAAATAACAATAGATAAAAAGCCAATAGCTAAATCAGTTGTTATTTAAAATAAAAAATTGAAAATCTAATATAGTTATATTTAAAAAATTGATTAATAATCATATATGGAGGAAAAAAATGAGTAAAGTTATAGGAATTGACTTGGGAACAACAAACTCTTGTGTAGCTGTTATGGAAGGCGGAGAAGCAGTTGTTATATCAAACGTAGAAGGTAAAAGAACAACTCCTTCAATCGTAGCATTTACAAAAGATGGAGAAAGATTAGTAGGTGAAACAGCCAAAAGACAGGCAGTTACTAATTCAGACAGAACAATATCATCAATCAAAAGAGAGATGGGTACAGATCACAAAGTAAAAATTGATTCAAAATCATATACACCACAGGAAATATCAGCATTCATACTTCAAAAATTAAAAGCTGATGCAGAAAGCTATTTAGGAGAAACAGTTACAGAAGCAGTTATTACTGTTCCGGCATACTTCTCAGACAGCCAAAGACAAGCAACAAAGGATGCAGGTAAAATAGCAGGACTTGAAGTAAAGAGAATCATCAACGAACCAACAGCAGCAGCACTTGCTTATGGTATAGATAAAGAAAAAAAGGCTCAGACTATCATGGTATTTGACCTTGGAGGAGGAACTTTTGACGTTTCAATCCTTGAAATCGGTGATGGCGTGTTTGAAGTTAAAGCAACAGCCGGAAACAACAGACTTGGCGGAGATGACTTTGACAAGGTTATAGTAGATTACTTAGCTGACCAATTCCAGAAAGAAAATGGTGTTGACTTAAGAAAAGATAAAATGTCATTGCAAAGATTAAAAGAAGCTGCAGAAGCTGCTAAAAAAGAATTATCAAGCGCAATGACATCAACAATCAATTTACCGTTTATCACTGCAACACAAGATGGACCAAAGCATTTAAACATGGACCTTACAAGAGCTAAATTTAATGAATTGACAGCATTTTTAGTTGAAAAAACAGTTGAACCGGTTAAAAAAGCAATGTCAGATGCTAAGTTAACTGCAAGCCAGATTGATAAAGTATTGCTTGTAGGCGGTTCTTCAAGAACTCCTGCAGTTCAGGAATCAGTAAAAAGATTAACTGGAAAAGAACCTGATAAAGGAATCAATCCAGATGAATGTGTTGCATTAGGAGCAGCAATTCAAGGCGGAGTATTGACAGGAGAATTTGGCAACGACATATTGTTAGTTGATGTTACTCCATTGTCTTTAGGTATTGAAACATTAGGCGGAGTATTTACAAAGTTAATTGACAGAAATACAAGAATACCAACCAAGAAAAGCCAAGTGTTCTCAACAGCAGCAGATAATCAACCGGCAGTTGATATCCATGTATTACAAGGTGAAAGACAAATGGCTGATGCCAATATTTCATTAGGCAGATTCCAATTAACAGGAATAATTCCAGCGCCAAGAGGAATTCCACAAATTGAAGTTTCATTTGACATAGATGCAAATGGTATTGTTAATGTAAGTGCAAAAGACTTAGGATCTGGAAAAGAACAAAAGATAACAATTACTGCTTCTACAAAAATGTCAGATTCTGAAATTGAAAAGAAAGTTAAAGAAGCTGAACAATTTGCAGAAGACGACAAGAAAAGAAAAGAAGAAATTGAAATTAAAAACAATGCAGACTCATTAGTATATCAAACAGAAAAAACTTTAAAAGATTTAGAAGGAAAAATTTCTGCAGAAGAAAAAGCATCGGCACAAGCAGCAGCAGATGAACTTAAAAAAGCAATTGAAAGCAATGATTCAGCTCAAATGAAAGAAAAAACAGAAAGCTTAACTAAAGTATTCAATGATCTTGCTCAAAAGCTTTATGCACAAACCACACAAGGCGGACCTCAGGGAGAACCAGACTTCAGCCAAGGTTCAGCTCAAAAAGATGACAATGTTGTAGATGCTGATTTTGAAGAAATCCACGACGACGACAACAAGTAAATCAAATAATAACGTGTCATTATGAGACTGCGGAATCTCGTTATTAAAAATATATATAGAATTTTAAAAATATTACCAAGCTAAATCTTCTCTAAGATTTAGCTTGGTTAATGTAAGAAACACTGAGGTGGTGAGGAGAAATTTATGGCAAAAAGAGATTATTACGAAATCCTGGGCGTTGAAAAGGGTGCAGACGAAAAAGAAATTAAAGCAGCATTTAGAAAACTGGCAAAGCAATATCACCCTGATTTAAACCCAGACAATAAAGAAGCAGAAATACAATTTAAGGAAATAAATGAAGCCTATGAAGTTCTCAGTGACCCGGATAAAAAAGCTAAATATGATCAATTTGGTCATGCAGCGTTCGATCAGAACCAAGGCTTTGGCGGCGGCAGTACTGCCGGCTATAATGACTTCGGAGACATATTTGGGGATATATTTGGAGATTTCTTTGGAGGAGGCTTTAGCGGCGGCGGTAACACAAGAACACAAAGAACAGGCCCTAAAGCAGGTTCCGACTTGAAGATAAAGTTGGACATAACATTTGAAGAATCAGCATTTGGAACTAAAAAGGAAATTAAGATAAATCGTATAGAAAAATGCCATGTCTGTGATGGAACAGGAGCTAAAAAAGGAACAAGCAAAAAAACTTGTCCTACATGCCACGGTTCAGGAAGCTTAAAAACTGTGCAAAGAACACCATTTGGACAATTTGCAAGCACAAAAGTATGTACAACATGCAATGGAACAGGTGAAGTTGTAGAAGAACCATGTACATCATGC
>JBASLQ010000407.1:0-5777 GCA_049656425.1 Sedimentibacter sp. | reverse complement strand
ATTTTAAATTCTTTATAGTCGTTGTTTTCAATACTGATGTTAAACTTGCTTAACATATCAAGTGTTAAATCTACATATCCCCTTGATTCCAGATTGCCTTCAATTTTAACGGTTGAATCGCCTTGCAATAATGGAAGAGCAAATAGGAGTCCGGATATAAATTGAGAGCTTAAATTGCCAGGAACCTGGTAATTACCGCTGGTCAGCGAACCGTGTAAAGATAAGGGCAGGGACCCATCAGCTGTTTCATATTCAATTTTCTGTTCATCAAATATTTTGTAGTAAACATCCAAGGGTCTTTCAACTAGATTTCCGGAGCCTGTAAATGTACACTCATTTGATAATACCAAGCTGAGAGGAATCAGAAACCTTAAGGTTGAACCGGATTCCTTGCAGTTAATATGAGCAGTTTCAACCATATCCTTTTCTCTTTTTGCCCTTACTATGTATGTTTTGTTATTTTCTACTAATTCTATTTGCGCGCCAAGATTCGTCATGCCTTCTATTGTGGCTTTGATGTCCTCTGATAAAATAACATTATCTATTATGCTTTCCCCATTGCCGCTACATAAGGAGGCACATATTATGGCTCTGTGGCTTAAGCTTTTAGAAGGAGGAGCTTTTATTATTCCTTTGAGTTTTGAGGGTTTTATTGTTATGCTGTTCATTTGTATTCTCCTTTCTGATTTTGCTATAGGAAATTATCTATATTTTCAACAGGCATTTTTGCTATAAAGGCTTCGCCTATTTTTTTAAATAATATCAAATTTATATTTTCTGAAATATTTTTTTTATCTAAAAGTATTGTTTTGCGTGAGCTGCCTATTGTGCCTCCATATATTGAATACACATTTTTATCCGTAATAACAGCAATCCTGACACCGCTGTATATTTTTTGGATTTCAAATCCAAGGTTATCCAGAATTCCTTTTTGCATCAGAATATCATATTTATTTGTTTTAAGATTTACATTGAGTACTGTCATATATTCATCTCTTTTCTTCTGGAACTGCTTCTGTTTAAATAAAATTCCGGACGGTTCCTGTCATTGGATTTAATTATATCATAAATGCCAGTTATATCTGAAATAAAATTATTTATTTCATTTAGTATGTTATCCTTATTTTCAAATATTAACTCACTCCATAATTGAGAGTTAATATTTGCTACTCTGGTAGCATCTTTAAAGCTGCCGCCTATACATTGAAAACTATCGTCAAGCTTGGAGCTGTTCATTAATGCACATGCTATAATATGAGGAAGTTGACTGGTAAATGCAATTTTCTTGTCATGTGTCTGCGGCGACATTTCAATAATTTGATTATATCCTATATTGACGTAATTTCATTTTCAGTTGCAAGTTTGTTAATAGCTAATATCATTTTGTTACCTTCCGATTTGTATTTTGTTCTGAATAATAAAAAAGAGCCCCCATAAAGGACTCCCTATATATCTTATAAAATGAGAAAAATTTAAAATTACCTGATTTAAAAAAGGTAAGCAATTTTTATCAAAATGTCAGGTCTAATCCTTTATAAATATATTTATGCAGTTTTTTTGTATAGCAATAAAAGTAATAATAATAATTACTTTGATAACGGCTATATAATTTAGTTGCACAAAATTTATTTATAAATTCCATTATAAATTTTCTCCTTCAAATATTGTTTAAGCTATTTTAACATATAATTTGAACTTGTCAATAAAAAAATTTGAAAATTTACAATTATTACAAACCACTATTATTACAAACCTTTTTTAATTGTTAGTTTTTTTTAAGCTTAATAAGAACGATTTGTTATATAAGAAATAAGGAGCCCCCAAATTAATAAAGATAACTAGATTGAAAATCACTTACTTTTATCAAACAAAATGATTTACAAAAGCAAGTGATTTTACTATAATTTAAACAAAGGAGGTTCACAGAATGAATGATAAATTGAAAAAGGAAGTTAGTATCATAAGAAGCTTTAATCGCTTTTATACAAATGTACTGAGCTTGTTGGACCGGCACATTCTGGAAAGCAGTTTTTCTTTGTCCGAGACCAGGGTGCTTCATGAGATAGAAAAGACCGAAAAATGCACATCCAAAAAGCTATCTGAAATTCTCTGCATGGACGCCGGATATTTAAGTCGCATTCTTAAGCAATTTGAAAAATATGGTATGATAGAAAAACATCGGGATCCGGAAGATGCACGTTCATATTTCTTGTATGTAACGCGGATTGGTAAAGAGAAAATGGACGAACTGAATTCACGCTCAGACGAACAAATATACAGCCTTATTCAGCCGTTGACGGAGGAAAATCAAACCCGACTTGTCAGGAATATGACATCCATTGAAAATATACTGACCGAGAGTAAGCAAATTAAGTCCGAAAATATTACAATACGCGAAGATGTCAGAGTCGGCGATGCAGGCTATATCATTTATATGCACGGACGAATTTACAGTCAGGAATACAATTACTCAATGGCCTTTGAGGGATATGTCGCACAATCCTTTTATGAATTTCTGTTAAATTATAACCCCAATCATGACAGATTGTGGCTGGCGGAGTATTACGGTGAAATTATCGGCAGTATCGGTATCGTGGGACGTGGTGACAGAGCACAGCTTAGGTGGTTTATTCTTCATCCCGATTATCGCGGCATTGGACTTGGAAAACGTATGTTGAACGGGGCGCTTTCTTACTGCCGTGAAAAGGGCTTCAGGTCTATTTACCTTGATACGACCAACGACCTTGATACGGCTATTGCCATGTACACTAAAGCTGGATTTGTTAAGGTATCAGAAAAGAAAAACAATTCATGGCGGGAAGATTTGACGGAAATTGAATTTGAGATGCATCTATAGCATCAGAGAGGAGAAATATTATGGTTTCAGGTAAAAAAGCAGTTTATTATATCTGCAACGAAGAAAAGCGGCAGGGGTTAGTGTCCCGCATTGTATGGGAGATATTGACCGAGAAAGGCATGTTTACTCCTGAAGATATTACATTTGACGGACGAAAAGTCATGATGTACAGGGATGCCGGGGATAATATATATTATTTTGTTCCTACGGAAGTCCCTGTTTACTGGGATTACACGAAATATTTGCCGGAGATGAACAAGTATTTTGCTGATTGCGATATGTCAGGAATGTTAACATGGCACGATGGTGCAAGTGCACCGCCGAAAGTGCTGACGGTTCATTCAATTGGCGATGTCAATTCGGGTGTTTACGGCTCCGCCATCCTGCAGATATTGAATGGTAAATGAGGATGAAGTTTTGTTATCCTTTACGTTTTAAGACCTGATACAAATTAGAAGGAGTTTCAATGCAAACAAAAAATAATAATTCTCCGGGCAGTATGAATTGTCCGGTTATAAATAAATGCGGAGGCTGCCAGATACAGCAGTACAGCTATGAAAAACAATTAGAAGAAAAACAAAGGCAGGTAAATACTCTACTAGATAAATTTTGCAAGGTAGAAAATATTATCGGAATGGAAAATCCATATTATTACCGCAACAAGGTCCATGCAGTATTTGACACAGATAAAAAAGGAAACGTCATATCGGGAGTATATGAAGCAGGAAGTCACAAGGTAGTTTCCATAGACAGTTGCCTCATAGAAGATCAGCGCGCCGACAATATTATGGTTACAATTCGCGGAATGCTTAAATCATTTAAAATAAGAACTTATAATGAAGATACCGGAGTGGGTCTCTTACGCCATGTTTTAATCAGGACAGGACATAAAAGCAATGAGATAATGGTTGTATTAGTGCTGGCATCTCATATATTTCCTTCGAAAAATAATTTTATTAAGGCGCTTTTAAAAGTTCACCCTGAAATAACAACCATTGTTATGAATGTTAACAATAAAAAAACCAGCATGGTTCTAGGTGAAAGAGAACAGGTGCTGTACGGAAAGGGATACATAGAGGATAACTTGTGCGATAAGGTTTTTAGAATTTCACCAAAGTCATTTTATCAGATAAATCCAGTTCAGACAGAAATTCTTTATGGAAAGGCTATTGAATTTGCATCACTGAAAGGCAATGAAACAATTATAGATGCATATTGCGGGATAGGAACCATAGGTATAATTGCAAGTGACCATGTCAAAAAGGCAACAGGGGTTGAACTCAACCGCGACGCAGTCAAAGATGCAATAACAAATTCTAAACGAAACAAAGTAAATAATATTCATTTCTACAATCAGGATGCCGGTGAATTCATGAATCAAATGGCTGCAGAAAAGCAAACTGCTGATGTAGTATTTTTGGATCCGCCAAGGTCGGGCAGCACGGAACAATTTTTAGATGCCTTGATATCAATGAACCCTAAAAAGGTAGTATACATTTCATGTAACCCGGTAACATTGGAGAGAGACTTATCTTATCTCATAAAAAGAGGATATAAAGCAAAGAAAGCTGTTCCTGTTGATATGTTTCCCGGGACGGTGCACGTTGAGAGTATAATTCTGATGACGTATTGTGGCTCGAAGAAGAAATAATAGAGTTCAACCACAACATATAGTGGTTTTAGGACAGTTTTTGAGCGAATAAAGAGCAAAAAAACACCGTTTTTTGACCCTTAAAAACAGGCAAAAATATAGATGACATTAGATAGATTGAGTGATGATGGGGAAAAAATAGGAAAACAAGTATGGAAACATGGAATAATAATCTGATGGGCTGGAGGAAACTTTATATAATGTACGTCAGTAGAAAATTATGTATAGTTGATAGAATCTATGCTGCTAAATTCTATTGTACTCATGTTCATATTGTGGTAGAATAAACATATCAATATATATTGATATGTTTATTCTTATTAAGGATGAATTTTACTTTATTGTAAGAAACGATAATGTTTCAAAAAATACTAGAACAATTGTGTGGAGTATGACAATAGCTTTAGTTGAGCTAATTATACATCATGTTTTATTTAGGAGGTAAAGTATGCAAATTAGTGATGAACAAATTGAAGTATATACAAAATTCTTTCATGGATTATCAAATCCTACAAGATATAGAATTATACTTTCCTTAATAGATGGTCCTAAAAATGTGGGAGAATTAACAGAGGATATTGGGTGTTCTCAAAGTCTTATTTCAATGCAGTTAAAATGCTTGAAATGGTGCAACTATGTGAAATCGTCAAAGGATGGAAAGAATATTTACTACTCTATTTCAGATGAAAGAGTGATAGCACTTGTTAAATTAGGTCAATCTATAGCTGACGGAAATACGGATGAAATATGTACTTGTGAAATATTAAAAAATGAAAAGTATACCGAAAACAAGGAGGGATGAAATGAGCGAAAATGCAAAAGACTTTGATTTAATTATTATTGGAGGTGGCTCGGCAGGATTTGCCGCAGCAATTAAGGCTTCTCAGTTTAATAAAAAGGTCGCAGTTGTTGAAAGTGGAGTAATTGGAGGAACATGTTTAAATGTAGGATGTGTGCCTACCAAGAACTTGCTAAGAGCAGCAGAAATATATCATTTTGGACAAGAGAACCCTTTTGAGGGCATCAATATGAAACAAGTGAGTTTAGATTTTAAAGAGATTATTATGCAAAAAGATAATCTTCTAGCAGAGCTAAGAAAAGAAAAATATATAGATATTTATGAAAATGATAAAAATATTACCTTACTTAAAGGTAAGGCTGAATTTATTAATCAAGATACCATACAGATAAATGAAGAACAGTATAAGGCTTCTAAATATATAATTACAACTGGTTCTAGGTCTTCTATTGCTAAGATTGATGGCTTAG
>JBASLQ010000406.1:0-2135 GCA_049656425.1 Sedimentibacter sp. | reverse complement strand
TCGGATTTTAAAAATGATGCTGAAAATATCATAGATACTATGCTTTCAGAAAATAAAATTCCTGTAATTGTGGGAGGTAGCGGGCTGTACGTAAATTCTCTTATATACGACCTTGATTTTGGAAATGCTAAATCAGATAACAAATTAAGAGATTATTACACTTATTATTATGAAGCACACGGAGAAGATACCCTGCATGAAAAATTAAGGAAAATTGACCCTGAATCTGCAGAAAAAATACATAAAAATAATGTAAAACGAGTTATTCGTGCTTTAGAAGTATATGACATAACGGGTAAAAAATTTTCCGAGCTCAATACTGACATAAGAAAACAAAGCAATAAATATGACTGCATTCTTGTAGGATTAAGCATGGACAGAAAAGTTCTTTATGAAAGAATAAACCAACGTGTAGATAAAATGCTTTCTGCCGGCCTTATTAAAGAAGTAAGGTCACTTCTTGAAAAAGGATATGATAAAAATCTTGTATCCATGCAGGCAATAGGGTATAAAGAAATTATTGATTATCTTGAAGGAAATGTTACATTAGAAGATTCAGTAAATATTTTAAAACGCAACACCAGAAGATTTGCAAAACGACAATATACATGGTTTCTTAGGGATGATAATGTTAAATGGTTTCAAGTTGAAGATCTAAATGAAATTGACATGACTTTAGAGAAAATTAATGAATACCTAAATACACAAATCTAAGCCGAGAGGAGGAGATTAGATGACAGCAATTAATTTGCAAGATTCTTTTTTAAACAATGTCAGAAAAGAAAAAATAACAATAACAATATTTTTAAACAACGGCTACAAGCTTACAGGGACTGTTATTGGCTTTGACAACTATGTTGTTTTCATTGAAACGGATAAAGGACAACAATTAGTATACAAACATGCAATAACATCTATATTGCCTTATAAGCAAGTAAGACTTTTTAGTAATGATACAATAGAGGAGTAACAAATGTCGACAGAAAATATATTATGTAAACAGTTTGGCATTAGCGAAGCTGTTTTTAACTATGTTACAAAAATTGAAAAAGAAATTAAAGAAAAACATTTTGAAAAAATCGAGAAAACTAGAGAATACAATCAATATAAAGTAATCAGTGCCATGCAGGAACACAAGCTTGACTATACTAACTTTTATTGGAATACAGGATACGGCTATGATGATGTAGGAAGAGAAAAAGCTGAAAAAATATTCGCTTCTGTTTTCCATACAGAAGATGCTCTTGTAAGACCATCCATCGCATCAGGAACACATGCATTATACTTGACTCTATCAGCTATACTTAAATACGGCGATGAAGTTATTGCAATATCAGGGCGTCCATATGACACACTTCTTACAGTTCTTGGTGAAGAAGGAAATGAACCATGCAATTTAAAAGAGGCAGGAATAGTATACAAAGAAATTCCACTTTACAACAATGATATTGACTGGGAAAGTGCAATAAAAGCAATCACAATGAAAACTAAGCTTTTAATGATACAGCGTTCAACAGGTTACAGTTTTCGTCCTGCATTAACTATTGCCAAAATAAAAACTGCCATAGAGAAAATACGCGAAGTATATCCAAATATATATATAATGGTTGACAATTGCTATGGAGAATTCATAGATGAAATTGAACCGTCAGATGTCGGTGCAGATGTTATTGTAGGATCCCTGATTAAAAATCCAGGCGGCGGAATATCTCTTTCAGGAGGATACGTAGCTGGCAAAAAAGTTATAATTGACCGTATTGCAAACCGCTTGACTGCTCCAGGGGTAGGAAAAGAAATCGGCCTCACATTTGGAACAACAAGAAACACACTTCAAGGTTTGTTTTTTGCACCTCACATAGTAAGTGAAGCTTTAAAAGGTGCACTTCTGTTTGGAGGAGTGTTCAGTTCATTAGGTTTTGAAATTACTCCTACACTAGAAGATGACAGAAGCGACATTGTGCAAGCAATTAAATTTAATAACAAAGATATGGTTATTAAAATATGTGAAGCAATTCAAAGCGCATCACCAGTTGACGCTCATGTTTCTCCTGTTCCATGGGATATGCCAGGGTACAAAAACCAGGTAATAATGGCATCAGGTGCCTTTGTATCAGGTTCATCAATTGAACTTAGTG
>JBASLQ010000405.1:0-8121 GCA_049656425.1 Sedimentibacter sp. | reverse complement strand
GATGTTGAATATATGGCACTGTATAATGGAAGCAAAGCTCTTAACGTACTGACTCAATTAACATCTCTGAATCTGGACAGGCTTCATTATAAACCAAAAGAATTAAATGGAAAAATAAAAAAAATTTCGAGATAGGTTTTACATACAACATTTTTATTAATAGAAAAACCCGATGATCTTAGTGTTTACAAGGATTACCTGGTTTTTCTTTCTTCTCAACTGTCGAAAATCGGATATTAGTATATCGTTGTCAAGGAGTTAGACAATTAAATATTATTTTATATTCATTGAATAATTAACCATGCCTTGTTATAATATAATTGATTAATAAGAAATCAAAACGACAGATAATCAGAAAATTACAATTGTAAAATGAGAGCTTTTTATTATATATTTATTCAACAAATTGGGGGTACCTATGTACTGTAGTAACTGTGGTGCATTTATAGAGGAAAAGGATAAACTTTGCGAATACTGCGGCAAGGAGCTGAAGAAGACAAGTTATATCGGATATTCAGACAAGATTAACGATAAAGCTTTTGATAAATACACGAAGGACACAAAAAGATGGGCATGGATATTTTCAGCAATTCTTGCTGTCATTGCTGTTTCCGGATTTTATATTTACGGAGAAACAAGTCCCGAAATGGACAACCCCGAGGCTTTGTACATTGGCTTTGTAATCGGAGGAATGTTCCTATTAATAGCACTTATGACTATAATATCAAGAAACAGAAGCGAAACTTGGGACGGTATGGTGACAGGAAAAGAAATTCTAGAAAAGTGGCGCAATGTGAATGCCGGCAACAGTGACTACTATTGGGAAGAATATCTGGAATACATTATAATTATAATGCGAGATAACGGCGACATCAATGAATTAAGCGCCGAAGACGATGACACCTTATACAATTATTACAAGGTTGGAGACAAGGTGAGGCATCATAAAAACTTGAATTCATTTGAAAAATATGACAAATCCCAAGACACGATAATATTCTGCAATGCATGCGCCAGTTTAAATGACATAAATGATGAGCGCTGCTTCAGGTGCAAATGCCCGCTGTTGAAGTGATGATGTTTGGATCAAGTATAAACGCTATTTTTGAAACATATAAATAGACCATATTAAGAAAGGATTAGCTGTCCGGTTTTTTCGGCAGCAGGCAGACCCATGACCGAAAACAATAAAAAGAAAACCAATATTCCCTCCCCTGCAATGGGACCTATAGGATTCACTGTCACAAGTTTTAAGGCAGCCCTTTCGGGAATAGGCTCAATTATTAAAAAACCAAAAATTTTAATTACCACTTTATTCATCTCGGCTCTTCAAGCTGTTCTATCCTATCTTAAGCTTCTTATGCCACTTTCTCCGGCCGTTACTTTAGCAAGCTTCTTCACATTTGCCCAGGGTGGCATGTATGCTGGTCTCATAGGTGCAGTTGGAGGAATTATTGGAAAGGGAATATATGCATGGTTTATCAACACCATACTTTTCTCTGCTTTCAAGGGTAAAGAGAAGAAAACGAATGCACAGAAAGAACCAAAGGTAAAGGGAGGATTTGCCCTTGTCATGGCAGGAATCGGTACAGCACTGATAGCGTATAATTTTCTAACAGGAAACGCATCTATTGAGAATAGTGTAATCGGCATAACCGCATTGGCAGCCTGTGTGCGCACTCTTAAAAGGAAGAATGGATTTTTGATAGGATTCATATGCTCTTTCACCAGAGGGCGGATGACAAGAAACAGAGCAGGGAATGTTATTAAGGGAATGATATTCGGATTTCTTATAGGTGTTTTGTCATCTTTAAAATTCACCGGAATAATATGTTACATTGTTGGAGGTATAATTTTCATACTCGCATTAATTTTGCTTATTGGCAGAAAGAGAGTAGTTGCAGCTGCTGCGGCGCTGATATTGATTTTAAGTTCAGCTCTTCCGGCTTATTCGTCATTGCTGCCCAATTCCGATAATTGGCTTACCCCTCAGGAAGCCTATGGTATTAAAGGGGATACGCTTCAAAGTTATATAGAGTTGGCAAATGCGGTAAGTGCTTCACCGCCTGCTTCAATGGAATTGACACTTATTGCAGTGGGGGCAAAATATTTTGATGAATCACTGTGGCTTGACAATCAGAAAGTATTGATAGAAAACGGAGACAGCGGCTTGTTCAATGTTGAAGCTAAATTTTCGGAGTTCAGTTTTAACAGCACTGTAAGCCTTCATCTTGAAGAAGATGCCTATTATGCTGATTCCTCATCTTCATATTCTGCCAACAACAGCTGGACAAATTCTGAAACTGAAGAAGGTACATACAAAAGCTATGATAAATGTTATTTTTCATTTGGTCATTTGGGAGCAGTAAATTATTTATATGAGCAGTACCTTGAGCCCGGCAAATTTTATATTGAAATAAATATACCCTTTGGATACGGCGATATGTTAGGTCAAGGGCAGGTAAGCAGTGCGACCCAGATATTTGCAAGAGTTGATCGGGTTAAGAGAGATGTCGATGAAGGAAGCAGCGGACAATTGTCAGGAATCTGGGAGCTGAAAGAAACAGAGACATATATAATAAGACAAATCGACAATAGTGTCAGCACAACTGAAAAGTTCACCAATCAGTGGGTAGGAAATGATTTGGTTGATGAAATGAATGTAAGTGTCTCAGGTAGTACGGTTAATTATATAAGAACGAGAGATTATTCTGAGGGGCAGTTTATAACCAACTTAACTGCAAGCTTCGGAGAACCGCCTTCTCAAATGAAAGCATTCGATATTGTAAGATTATCGGTAGACGAAGAGGGTACTTTTTATGACAGCAAGAATAATGAGACCACAGCATATACAGGCGGCCTCGTATGTGCAGGATTCTTGCCGGGCATAAGAACTGAAAGATTCAGAACAAAGGAATATGACACCGATACAATGGCATATCCCTTTGGAGCAGATTTAGAAGAAATCTGGTTCGAGAATGTGGATGTCTCACTTCAGTCTTCGGTACCTCAGGGACAGACACAGGGAGAAATTATGACGCTTGAACTTGCAATGGGCAGGCATGAACCTTATGACACTTCTGAAGGCAGAATTTGGGAAATACCTGTCATTGCATACATATATGAATGGAAGGTTGAAGGTGCAATACCCCCTGGATCTGAAGATGAAGAGGATGAAGAAGGTAACTATGGCGAAAATAGCTGGGGAATAGATATAGATGTTGATGAAGATTGGAGTGAACACGCCAATGAAGAAGAAACTGGAGTAATAGGTGCTATATCGGCCATTGCTGTAATTGCAGGAGCAGGAGCAGCGGCAGCAGGCGGGTTTGGCGGAGGTCCCGGAGACGGCGGAGGTCCAAGCGACGGAGGCGGGGTTGGAGCATATATAAAAAAGAACAAAGACGAAGACCTGGTTGTAAAAGATCCGGTTACTGGAGAAGAAAGTCTGTATGTAATCAATCGCAAAACTGGACTTTATACAAATCCTTTGACCGGTGCAGGTTACACCGAGGATGAATTGACAAGCCATGTTGCTTCACGAGCAGAAAACGCAGGAGTGCTGCGTCAGGACTATGAGAAGGCTAAACAGGCAACAAAAGAACAGCGTGAAGACAATCAGCAACGCAGTCAAGCTCAAGATGAATTAAAACTTGAAAAACAAATGAAGGATATGAAAAATAGCCTTGGTAAAAAAGGAAAAGAAGGCGATGAAATAGCCGCAGTCATGGCTGCAAAACTTGATAAGCTTGAAAAGCAGAAGAAATCCACAGGCTCATTCAATACAAAAGACCTTGACCGTTTCAGACAAACTTACGGCAAATGGACGAGAGGAGACATTGCAGGCAGCAGCGGTCTTCCTAAAGCAGAAAATGAATGGGAAATTTTTAAACAAGGTATAGAAAATACCGGTGAGGAAATTGCAAAAGGAGAGAGCTGGGGAGCTATCGGACTTCGAATAGCGGTCGGACTTCTGACGGGTAGTCTTGTGGCACGAGCTGCTATTTCAGCTGCTGCAGCAGCAGTTGCCGAGGCTGGTATGGAAATTGCGCAGGCTGGCTATGTCATGAAAGATTATGTAGATAAAGGCGGAAATGACTGGAAGGAAGGAGCAGAAAAAGCGATTACGAAAACTTTAGTCGGTGAAGCTATAGGAAGAACATTTGGCTTAGGATTAAAAGGCATTGGCGTGGCTGCGTCTAAAACAGGGCAAATCTTGTCAAAAACTAAGGCAGGCAAAATCATTGTTGATGGTATTAGCGATTTAAGCGAAAAGACTGGAAAAGTACTTAATGCCAACCTTGGAGATGTGCCAAAAGTAATTAAACAGATAAGCAAAGAAGCCAATGAATCTGCATTAGCCGCAAAGGTTGCAGCTGCTAGTGCTGCCAAATTAAAAGATGCAGCAGAAAAAGGTATTGACAAAGTCGGAAAACAAGCAGCCGGCACAGTGGATGAAGCAGGCAGGAAGCTGGCAGGCAGCTTGGATGATGCCGGTAAAAAGACAGCTCAAAGCACCGATACCCTTGGTAAAAAGGCACCTCAGAGTGCAGAGAATGCAGGAAATAAAGCAACCCAGAGTGCAGAGAATGCAGGAAATAAAGCAACTCAGGGCACTGAAGATGCAGTTAAGAAGGCGGAAAGCACGCCAAAGACTGTAAAGGATACAGATACATATAAAAAAGTGTCAAAGGAAGTAGATGACAGTTTAAATAAGTCCAAAGAAATGGCTGCAGAGAAAATTAATAAATTTAAAAACAATACATCAAAAGATCCTGAACTAGCGGCAAGGAAAGCAGCTCACGAAGAAGGGGGCAGAATTGGAATTGAAAAGGTTGACAGGCTTGAGAAAGCACGTAAAGATTTGAGCAACAATCCTGAATCCCCTGAACTGAAAAAAGATTTTGAAAATGCAGTAAGAGATGTACAAAGCAACAAGCATGCTCAGAAGGTAATGAATGAAAAAGATTTGACAGGCAATGATGCACGACTGGGATTTAATGAATTTAAGGTTAAAAAGGATGCTGTCATATCGTTGAATACGAGTGAACGCCTTGCATTGGAATTGGGGCTTGATCCGAAAAATGTAAGCAATGTACAGGCAACAAATTCGATGGATACAGGTGGAGTAGGTGATATAGCAGGTGTTGCCGGCAAGAGTGACTTTAAGACTCCCGACGGTACCGTACCGAGAAAATTTTCAGAAAGTGATATTGATTTAAGTGCTCTGGAAAAGAAGGGCGGAGAAAAAATAAGCATAGATCTTGATCAGACATACCGAATGGAAATCAAAATGAAAGACGGGACTGTTATCATCAAGGATATACCTGCAGACAAAGTGCGTATAATTCAAAATGAAGAAGTATATAAAGCTTGGAATAACGGAGATTTGCCGCTAAAACCAGATGGTACAACAGATCATGCTGCTGTTAAGAAGTTTGCGGATGATATGGACTACACTGTAGTTGATGCAAGAAGTCCGGATGCTTATGGTACGGTAGGAGATATTCAGCAGGCTTTGAAGAACGACGGTACAGTAAGGCAATATGCTGATCCGGAGGTTGTAAGCAAGACAATTTCTTATAAATCAGATGAATGGTTTGAAAGAGGCGGTAAAAAGTTGCAGGACGGAAATATTATAGATGCAGAAGGCGACATTGCTGAAGGAATAAGGCAATCAACAAAACAGTTTGATAGCCAGCTGGTTTATCAGGTAAAGGCAATAAATACTAAGACAGGTACTACAAAAGTAGTTATTCCGGAAAAACTGGCAGAAGGTATGGCAGTTTTGAAACAGATAGGTCACGGCAAAGGCAAGATAAGCCCGGCTGAGGCTGAAGCCGTACTAAATGAAATGGGTACGAATACAGAAAATATTATAAAGCTTTGCTCTGAAGAGACAGAATTTATTAATAGATTTATAGCAGGAGGGTTAAAAAATGAATAATATATCAACATTCAGCATTCCAAAGGATGTTGTTTCAAAGGCAGGAAATGCACTGGGAATAAAAGCAAACCAACTTGCTGGTTATTTTGGACTTGCTGAAAGTACTGAAAGCAAATTGCCGGAAGAAGGATGGGAGAATATTTTGCCCGTTCTTCTTCAGCCACTTAATTTTTCAGGTATCATAGCGCTGTTTCAGGATGACAGCCTGCTTTTTACAAATATTCTAACAGGTGAAAATGATGCAATGTTCTGCGGTGAAGAGGATGGCAACCTTAAGGTAATGCCGATGTCACAGCTAGAGATTATTGAGCTTTTAGCATCCTATCTTGGTGAGACAAAAGAACCATCAAAGATAAAACAGGAACTTTCTGCAGATGCATTGATTGCCATGATGTCTATTGCTGACAGCATCAGGCGAGCAAAGCTTGAGAATATACTTGATCCTTCTAAAAATAGCTTTGAAATTAAAGAAGAAAGTCTGAATAAGGAATTTGAAAGCACTGTTAAATCAGGTGATTTAAGATGGATTGCACCGTTTTTGGCAGAGCTTCGCTGGGAATCAAAGCCTGTAGATTTCAGCAAAGCTCTTAATGAGCTTTCCAAGCTCGGTATTATTCGATTGAAAAACGGCAAAGTTAACATAGATGAAAAGGGTGAGGTTTTCTTTGAGGAACTGCTGAAGCGAAGAACAATAATAGGTATCAGGAGTGTGTTTTATCACAAGGGAGTATTAAATTATCTGTCCATGGCATTTCTGAGGACCGAAAATTATTTATGGTTTCTTGATGTTACAGACAATGCATGCATGATGTCATTAAAATACGATGAGCTTAAGGGAATGATAGCCGCCATGATTTCACCGGGAGAAGCACCGCCGGAGGAAACGGCTACTGCTGAGATTACCGATAAAGCCAAGGAAAAAGTAAAAACACCTAAATTCTGTAAAAGTTGTGGAGCAAAATTAAGCGATGATGCCAAATTCTGCAAAAGCTGCGGAAAGAAAATCGGATAATGGAAATAGGGGGCTAAGTTATGTTTTGTGAATCATGCGGAAAGAATATACCTGATGACAGCAGGTTCTGCGAATATTGCGGCAGTAAGGTAACAGTTGAGGCTGACACTTCTCCGAAAGAGGAAACAATTACCGAAAATTCAGATTATGTTTCTGTTATAAAAAGAGAAGAGGAAGCGGTACATTCGAATAATGTCATACCTAAAAAATCAGGATTTGTAAAAAAAGCAGCAATATTGATTATAGCAGCAGCAGCAGTAATATTCGGAGGATTTTCTCTTATAAGTCAATTATTAAAGGAGGATCCTAAAACAGAAAGCAATGCCTTAAATGATGTATCAAGGGGAAATTCGGGGAAGTCAGAGCCGGAACAGCCATCTGAGAATCCGCCCGTTCAAGATTCTTTTATCCTAATCAGTGAGGAAGATTTCGAATGGTATTCAATTGCATCTTATGATCAGATGCCTGAAGGAGCCTCTGCCTTGTCATACATGGATATACTTGGAGAATGGAAGGTAATGGCTGTAAATTATGTGTCAGAACCTGCTGAAAGTTATTTTTCTATAGGTATTGTTGAGGAATACAGTCCAAGTGAAAATGATATCGGAGCAAATACATCAGTTACATTGATGCATCAATATATAGAGGTCAAAGAAGAAAAGCATTTCTTTGATGAAGATAACTCAACAGACATGGTATTATGCAGCTATGGTGAAGGTGTTCTGGAAATGGTTCTCGGAGATGATAAAATATTGGATATAATTTTCTGGGAAAAAGAAGGCAAGCAATATGGACAAAGTCATTTGTACAGAGACGATGACAATGACGGATTTGCAGATTTGATTACTTCAGTGGCATTTGTGCGTTAAGTGAAATACGGATCGGGTGTGAATGAAATGAGAAATTACACAAACAGGTTTATTCCGGCAAAAGTATTAAGTTTAATTATGTGTATTGTTATGCTGGCAGGCTGCAGTTATATCACAGGCGAAAAAATTAAAAATCCTAAGCTTGAATATAAAGCATTTGAAAATATAGGTACAGATGGTCTGAAAAATGGAATTTCACTAGATGAACTACAGGGTGCCTACAAAGGAGATGCATGGTTTATAAATTCAAACAGTATAGGAGAAGAGATGCGCTGCACAGGTACTGTTAAAAG
>JBASLQ010000404.1:0-3434 GCA_049656425.1 Sedimentibacter sp. | reverse complement strand
GCCTGGAATGGGCGGAGCAATGGATCTTGTAACCGGAGCTAAAAAAGTAATAGTTGCAATGAATCATACCGCTAAAGGAAAACATAAAATTTTAAAAGAATGTACACTTCCTTTAACAGCAGTTCATGCAGTTGATTTAATCATAACTGAAATGGGAGTTATGGAAGTTACGGATAAAGGTCTTGTATTAAAAGAAATAAATCCTGAATTTACTGTTGAAGATGTTCAATCAGCTACTGGAGCAACATTAATTATCGCAGAGGATTTAAAACCAATAGAAGTATAGATAATTAAATAAAATATTAAAATTATAGGAGGATGACATGTTAGAAAATAAAGTGTGTATAGTTACAGGAGCTGCAAGCGGCATTGGTCTTGCCATAGCAGAAACATTTGCAAATGAAGGTGCCAAAGTAGTAATGGCTGATATAAATGAGGCTAAGTTAAAAGAAGAAGCTGAAAGAATTGGCGGAGTTTATTTTAAAGCAGATTTAAGCAAAAAAGATGATTGCAAAAGTTTAGTAGATTTTACTGTAGAAAAATATTCTAAAGTTGATATTCTTGTAAATGTTGCAGGTATTCAAACTGTATGTCCAATAGAAGATTTTCCAGAAGATAAATGGAGCTTTATGATGGACTTAATGCTTACTGCACCTTTCCTATTAACAAAATATGTTTGGCCTTCAATGAAAGAACAAGGATGGGGAAGAATAATTAACTTGAATTCTATTCATGGACTTGTTGCTTCTGAATTTAAAGTTGCTTATGTTTCAGCTAAACATGGTCTTGGTGGATTGACAAAAGTTGCTGCATTAGAAGGAGCTAAATATGGAATAACTGTAAATTCAATTTGTCCTTCATATGTCAGAACACCATTAGTAGACAAGCAAATTGCTGATCAGGCTAAAACACATGGTATTCCTGAAGAAAAAGTTATATCAGATATAATGCTTCAAAAGGCTGCGGTTAAAAAATTGTTAGAACCTAAAGATGTTGGCGAAGTTGCTAAATTCCTGTGCTCCGACACTGGTGATTATATTACAGGAACAATGTTTACAATTGATTGTGGTTGGACTTGCGCATAGCAGTATGGAGTGCAGCTTTAGTAAATTATCTGAAGCTGCCTCATGGTAACACTAAAAATAAAATACTAGGAGGATGCTTATGTTTGGAATTATTTTAGGATTAGTATTATTAATGTTTTTAGCGTACAGAGGTTATTCAATTCTTTGGGTAGCTCCTGTGTGTGCTTTGGTTGTAGGAATAACAGGCGGACTTATTCCGCTGGAAATGTACAAAGATACATATATGACAGGTCTTGCCGGGTATGTTAAAACATGGTTTCCTGTATTTATGTTCGGTGCAATTTTTGGTCATTTAATGGATTATACAGGTGCAGCTAAATCAATAGCTCATTGGCTTACTAAAATTTTGGGACCAAAAAGAGCCATAATTGGTGTTGTAGTTGGATGCGGAGTATTGACATACGGTGGTATCAGTTTGTTTGTTGTTGTTTTTGCAATGTATCCATTAGCATTGGAATTGTTTAGAGAAGCAAATATTACAAGAAAGCTAATACCTGGAGCTATTGCCCTTGGATCATTTACATTTACTATGACAGCAATTCCGGGAACACCTCAAATACAAAATATAATTCCTACGAATTATTACGGAACAACTCCAACGGCAGCTCCTATAATGGGTATGGTTGCAGCAATTTTAATGTTTGTATTAGGCGTTATGTGGCTTCAATACAGGGAAAAGAAATTTACTGCCAAAGGTGATGTTTTTACAGAACCTAAAAATATGGAAGTTGTGGAAATAGATTACAGCAGTTTGCCAAATCCGTTTTTATCATTTCTTCCTTTGATTACGGTTATAGTTACCATGAATATATTTAAATGGGATATTATACTTGCTTTATTAAGTGGCATTGTATTGTCAATGCTTATAAGCTTTAATAAATATAAAGGATTTACTAAATCAATAAGCAATGGTGCAGTTGGTTCAATAACAGCTATATTAAATACTGCAGCAGCAGTTGGCTTTGGTACTGTTGATAAAGCTGTACCAGGTTTTGCCACACTGACAGGCTTGTTGCTTAATGTACCTGGAACTCCATTGATATCAGAAGCTGTAGCAGTAAATCTTTTAGCAGGTGCAACTGGTTCTGCATCAGGCGGTATGAGTATAGCATTAGAAGCATTAGGTGAAAAATATATGGCTATAGCTCTTGAGACAGGTATAAGTCCACAAGCATTCCACAGAGTAGCTTCTTTGGCATCTGGAGGACTTGATACACTTCCACACAATGGAGCGGTTTTAACATTGCTGGCAGTTACAGGCATGACTCATAAAGATTCATATATAGATATTTGTATGACATCTCTAATACTTCCAATAGTTGCATCAATACCAGCTATAATTTTAGGAAGTTTAGGTATTTACTAAAATAGTTTATGTAAATAAAAATTAAGATGTGGCAAACGCCGCATCTTAATTTTACTTAGAAATTGTTATTACATTAATTGAGGAGGAATATATTGAAATTAGAAGATATTAAGAAAATAGGAATAGCCGGCGGCGGAACAATGGGCTCAGGTATAGCTCAAATATTTGCACAAAACGGATATGAAGTTGTTGTTACTGACATTGCAGAAAAATTTTTGGAAAATACAAAAAGAATTATTTTGCTTAACCAAAAAACTTTAATTAGTGAAGGATTACTCACTGAAGCAGCAGCAGAAGAATCTTTAAAGCACATAACATATTCAACGGATAAAAATGAATTTGCAGATGCAGATATGATTGTAGAGGCAATAATTGAAAAAATGGACATCAAGCAGGATTATTGGAAAGAGGTAGAAGAAATAGCAAAAAATGATTGTATTTTTGCTACAAATACTTCCGGCTTAAGCATTAACAGCATATGCCAAAAAGTGGAAAATAAAGAAAGATTTATAGGAATGCATTGGTGGAATCCTCCGCACATTATTCCTTTAATTGAACTTGTTAAAGCTGATGAAACAACAGAAGAAACTGTGCAGTTGCTAAAGGATTTAGTTGCTAAAATAGGCAAGGAATCAGTTGTAGTACTAAAGGATGTAAATGGATTTATAGGGAACAGAATTCAATTTGCAGTATACAGGGAAGCTTTAAAAATAGTACAGGACGGAATAGCAACTGTAGAAGATGTTGACAAAGCCATGAAATATGGCCCTGGTTTTAGATATCCTGTATTAGGTCCTTTTGAAACAGCAGATTTAGGCGGACTTGATACATTCTATTATATTTCTTCATACCTTTTCAATGAGCTGAGCGATGTAAAGAGTCCTACCAAGCTCCAGCAGGAATTAATGGATAACAATATCCTTGGTGTAAAATCCGGAAAAGGATGGTACGACTACTCAGAAGGCAAAGGCGAAGAGGCTATG
>JBASLQ010000403.1:0-3319 GCA_049656425.1 Sedimentibacter sp. | reverse complement strand
GTATTTGAGTCTCTTCAGACTCAAATACTTCTTTATTTGTTCACTGTGCACTCTTCATTGCATTTATCTATCCTCTGCCGCTGCATCCTAATACATCTCTCATTTTGTGGGCAACCATATCTTTAATTGCAGTTCTCCCAGGTCCCAAGTATTTTCTGGGGTCAAATTCAGAAGGATTTTCCACAAGTATTTGTCTTATGCATGCTGTCATGGCAAGTCTTAAATCTGTGTCTATATTGATTTTGCAAACGCCCATTTGAGATGCACGTCTAAGCATTTCTTCCGGCACTCCTGCAGCTCCTGGTATTGCTCCGCCATATTTATTGCAAAGGTCTACAAATTCTTTTGGAACTGACGAAGAACCATGAAGAACTATTGGGTAATCAGGCAGCAAATTGCATATAGTTTCTAATCGTTCAAAATCTAGGCTAGGGTCCCCCTTGAACTTATAAGCTCCATGGCTTGTTCCTATGGCAATTGCTAAAGAATCAACGCCTGTTCGTTGAACAAATTCTAAAGCTTGATCTGGATCAGTATATGTAGCATCCTTTGTGTTTACTTTTACTGCATCTTCAACCCCTGCTAATTTTCCCAGTTCAGCTTCTACTACAACACCTTTGCTGTGTGCGTATTCAACAACTTTTTTAGTAAGAGCAATATTTTCTTCAAAAGGGAATTTAGAACCGTCAATCATAACGGATGTAAAGCCGTCATCAACGCATTGTTTACATATTTCAAAACTGTCGCCATGGTCTAAATGAAGACAAATATCAACTCCGGAATCTTCTATCGCAGCTTCTACTAACTTTCTTAAATAAATTGGATTTGCATATTTCCTTGCACCGGCAGAAACCTGCAGAATCAATGGTGCATTTTCCTGCTTTGCCGCATCCACTATACCTTGAATAATTTCCATATTATTTACATTGAAAGCTCCTACAGCATAATTACCATCATATGCCTTTTTAAACATTTCTTTTGACGTAACCAAGGCCATTTTATTTCCTCCTAATATATTAATTAATTGATAAATGTTATACTAATGATATATAAATTATACTATATTAGCATATAAAAAACATCAATTATTTTGTAAAATCAATTTAAATATTGGGAATAAAATCTATTTAATTACCTAAAACAAGAAATAATAAGTAAATTAAAGCAATTGTAAGATTTAGTGCCAATTAGCCTTATATTTTAATTAAATAAGCTAAAATTATTTAATATGGCACTTGAAAACAAGGCAGCAATTGAGTATTATATAAACATTAAGTGTTAGCACTCTACGACATTGAGTGCTAACAAAACTGGATAAATAATTACATTAAATAAAATGGGAGGAATCAAATATGTCAATAAAACCATTAGGCGAAAGAGTTGTAATCAAAATGGTGGAAGCAGAAGAAAAAACTAAAAGCGGCATTGTATTGCCAGGTTCTGCAAAAGAAAAACCACAAGTAGCAGAAGTTCTTGCAGTTGGTGCAGGTATTACATCTGATGAAAAGAAAAAAGATGAAATTAAAGTTGGAGACAAAGTTATTTTCTCCAAGTTTGCAGGAACAGAAGTTAAAGTTGATGAAGAAGAATTAATTATTATTAAATTGGCTGATGTTTTAGCAGTTATTGAATAAAAAATAAGAGAGGTATAGAAAATGGCAAAAATAATTAAATTTGACGAAGATGCACGCCGCGCAATGGAAAAAGGCGTTAATGCATTAGCAGATACAATAAAAATAACATTAGGACCTAAAGGAAGAAATGTTGTATTGCAAAAATCATTCGGTTCACCGGTAATTACAAATGACGGTGTTACAATTGCAAGAGAAATTGAATTGTCAGACCCATTTGAAAACATGGGAGCTCAATTAGTAAAAGAAGTTGCAACAAAAACAAATGATGTTGCAGGAGATGGAACTACTACAGCTACATTGCTGGCTCAAGCTATAATCAGAGAAGGTTTAAAGAATGTAGCAGCAGGCGCAAACCCAATGATTCTTAAAAGAGGTATCCAGTTAGCTGTTGAAGCAGCTATTGAAGAATTAAAAAATACAACTAAAAAAGTTGAGACTTCAGAAGAAATTGCTCAAATTGCATCTATATCAGCCGGAGATGAAGAAATAGGAAAATTAATTTCTGAAGCTATGGACAAAGTTGGCAAAGACGGCGTTATAACTGTTGAAGAATCAAAAACTATGGGAACTGATCTTACAGTTGTTGAAGGAATGCAGTTTGACAGAGGATACTTGTCAGCATATATGGTTACAAATACAGAAAAAATGGAAGCTGTATTAGATAATCCATATATTTTAATTACAGACAAGAAAATTTCTAACATTCAAGAAATACTTCCTATATTAGAACAAATAGTTCAGGCTGGAAGATCACTTGTAGTTATAGCTGAAGATATTGAAGGCGAAGCATTAACTACATTAATTCTTAATAAATTGAGAGGAACATTTAATTGTGTAGCAGTAAAAGCTCCTGGATTTGGTGACAGAAGAAAAGAAATGTTAAGAGATATTGCTATATTAACAGGCGGTCAGGTAGTTACTGAAGAATTAGGTTATGAATTAAAAGATACAACTTTAGAAATGCTGGGAAATGCTGCAACGGTTAAAATAGATAAAGAAAATACAATAATTGTTCATGGAGCAGGTTCTTCTGAAGAAATTCAAGAAAGAGCAAAACAAATTAAAGCTCAATATGAAGAATCAACTTCTGAATTTGATAAAGAAAAGTTACAGGAAAGATTAGCAAAATTAACTGGCGGAGTAGCAGTTATCAATGTTGGAGCAGCTACTGAAACTGAAATGAAAGAAAAGAAATTAAGAATCGAAGATGCTTTAAATGCTACAAGAGCAGCTGTTGAAGAAGGTTTAGTATCTGGAGGTGGAGTTGCACTTTTAGCTACAGCCGGAGTAGTTTGCAAAGTAGCAGAAAGCTTAACAGGTGATGCAAGAACTGGTGCCAGAATAATTGAAAAAGCATTAGAAGAACCGGTTAGACAAATAGCAATTAATGCAGGTCTTGAAGGAAGCGTAATAGTTGAAAAAATTAAAAACAGCGCTAAAGGTATAGGCTTTGACGCTTTAAATGAAAAATATGTAAATATGATTGAAGCCGGTATAGTTGATCCGACTAAAGTAACAAGATCAGCACTTCAAAATGCAGCAAGCATAGCTTCAATGTTGTTAACAACAGAAGCAGCTGTAGCTGACGAACCAAAAAAAGATGAGCCTTCTATGAATCAAATGGGCGGCGGAATGCCAGGAATGATGTAAAATTAAGTATTTACAAAAAACCAACAGAAATATCT
>JBASLQ010000402.1:0-4015 GCA_049656425.1 Sedimentibacter sp. | reverse complement strand
TCAAGAAAATGAGAGAAGGACCGAATGCATTACAATTGGAAGATTAGCACCTGATTTTATTGCTTTATCTACTCAAGGATATATTAAATTATCTGACTACAGAGGAAAGTGGGTATTACTATCCAGTCATCCAATGGCTTTTACGCCGGTTTCAACTACTGAAATCATTGCAACGGCACAGCATTATTCTGAATTTCAAAAAAGAAATGTACAGTTACTTAGTTTAACTACAGATAATAACTTCGCCAATTTGGACTGGATAAATGATATTACTCAAAATACAGGAATAACCATTCCGTTTCCTATTATTTCAGATAGAAACTATATTATATCAGAATTATATGGAATGCTTAATCCTGATAAAGTATATGAAGAAACTGTAAGAGATGCTTTTATAATAAACCCCACCGGGAAAATAATGGCGATTGTAACTTTACCTGTTTCTTGCGGAAGAGATGTGTACGAATTTTTAAGGATATTGGATTCACTTCAATTGACTGAGGAATATAATCTTTATACACCTTCGGGTTGGTATCCCGGAGAACCTGTTATTGTTCCTCCTCCAAATACTTATGACGAAATTGTCAATACAGTTAATAATGGGGCAAGTTCAGGTCTTCAATGCCCTTTTTGGTATTTATGTTATACAAACATAAATACTGTTCAGCCCACTAATACTAATAATTAGAATAAACAGCAAACATCCCATGCATATGCACGGGATGTTTTTGCGGTGAATTTTATTTATTAAGTTCTTCTGCTCGATCTTGAAACAATTCTAAGTACAAATAAAAATATGTTGATAAAGTCAAGAAATAGATTAAGCGCTAATCTGGGAACATCATCTTCAGTAAAGGGGCGGTTTCTTATTATTGATATATCATGAAGAACATATCCGCTGAATATTAGTATTCCAAGCCATGCTATTGCAAGATGATATATTTCTGATCTTAAAAACAAACCCACAACGCTGATTAAAATCAAAGCTATTAGTCCTGCGAACAATGTACCTCCCAAAAAAGTAAAATCTCTTTTAGATTGTGATGAATACAATGCTAAACCGCCAAATATTACTGTTGTTATTCCCAGTGATATGAGCACCATTTCTGAACCGATGCTTGATACATAGTACAATATTGTGGGAAATGTGCTGATTCCCATTAAAAATGCTACTGAATAGATATTTACTCTTGACAGTGATCTGTTTTCTCTAGATCTTGTTCTGGCTGCTACTATCAATACTATTAGTGAACCTATGCCTGCGATAAATGCAAATTGCGGCGGAACGAACATTTTTCCAAAAATCATTCCTATAGTACATATGAGCAACAGAACAAAAAATTCCTTTAAAACTTTACTAATGAGACTTTTTTTATAAGACTCATCAAAATAATACCTTTCCATTTTGCCTCCTTGAAATAATATATATATTATTTTTTTAAATATATGTTACTATTTGATAATATAGTTATTATAATATAATAACCTTAATATATTATAAATTATTTTTTAATTTACAGCAATGTAAAAGACTTAAAGAAATGGCTGAATTGCAAATAAAAAAGCTATAAACTCAAATTAGATGAGCAAATAGCTTTTAAATGTCTGATTTATTATTTTAATAAAATTTTGAATTTATTTTAATTAATATAATTGAAATTATAAATCAAAGATGTGAGTTTTTCTGCAGAATGCATAAGATTTAGTTAGCTGTTACGTACTTGGAGAGCTTAACGCCTTTTCTTAACTCTATTGAATACGATGGGTGAAGCCCTGAAGCTCTTACTATATCAGTAGATTTAAAATTCCTTTCAAGAATAACTGATGCAAACTCTATTCCAAATAGAAGTATGTTTGTATTCTCATATCCTTCTGCCGCATTATCATACATTTCTTTTAAAATTTTACCCAGTTGTTTTTCAGTCATTTTATCAACTCCTTATAAGTTAAACTGGCCTGTTAGTATATAATTACTATATCATATTATTACAAAATATTCAACAACTATTAAATAATATTTCACCATTGTAATAAAAATACTATTGTTTTTAATATATATTAGTCGACCAGCGAAGAAAGTACAGAAGATTTCGTTACAATCCCTTTAAGTACTCTTTCTTCATCTATAACAGCAATAGGAAACTTAGCTTCAGCTGCAATTGGAAGCACATCATTAATTAGCGTATCTTCTGATTCAGTTAAAACATCGCTGATTAACAAACTAAACAAAGATAAATTTTCATTTTTTGCTTTAATTGCAGCATCAATTGTAATGATTCCTTTTAATTTCATTTTGCTGCTTACTGCAAACGCACTTGATACACCGTTTTGACGCATCTCGCGAATTGCGTTGACAGCTGAATCATTTTCTCTCACAAGACATGCAGGTGTAACCATAATATTTTTTACGCTCATAACTTTTGTTTTATCTGCGCTGTCTATGAACCTTTTTACATAATCATCTTTAGGATTTGATGACATGCCTTCAGGAGTGTTTATCTGTATAATTTTCCCATCCCGCATTATGGCAACTGTATCGCCTAGCTTGAATGCTTCATCAATATCATGTGTAATAAAAATAACTGTTTTTTCTAGCTTGCGTTGAATGGATAAAAGTTCAAACTGCATATCTTTTCTGACTAATGGATCAAGAGCTGAAAATGCTTCATCCATGAGCAATACTTTTGGATCATTTGCCAATGCCCGGGCCAGTCCTACTCTTTGTTTCATTCCTCCGGACAAACTGTCAATGGACATATTTTCGCATCCTTCAAGTCCAACAAGTTTTATCATTTCTAATGCTTTATTCTTTCTATCACTGCTTGATATACCCTTTACTTCTAATCCATATGACACATTTTCCATTACATTTCGATGTGACATAAGTCCAAAGTTTTGAAAGACCATTGAAAATTCATTTCTTCTCAAATCCAGTAATTCTTTTTTATTTAATGAACTTATTTGTTTGCCATCATACATAATTTCCCCGGATGTAGGTTTCAAAAGGCGGTTAAAGCATCTCACCAGTGTTGATTTACCTGAGCCAGACAACCCAATTATAACAAATATTTCTCCGCGCTTCACCTCAAATGATGCATCCCACAGTGCAACAGTCACACCGGTCTTTTTAAACACTTCATCCTTGCCGGAGCCTTCATCCATCATTTTTACTGCTTCTTTTTTATTAACTCCATACAACTTGGATATATTTTTTGCTCTGATTATTATATCATCCATTATTGTTCAGCCACCTCACTTTTCTTAATTAATCCTTGTGTGAGGCGGTCTAATATTATTGCCAATACCACTATGGATATACCAGGCAAAAGAGCTTTACCCATTTCTACACGGTTAGTCGCCAGAAGTATTTCCATGCCCAAACCTTCTGCTCCAATCAATGCACAAGTTACAACCATTGACATCGCCATCATTATTGTCTGATTGATGCCAGTCATAATTGTTGGCATTGCTTGAGGAATTTGAACTTTAATTAAAGCTTGTATTTTTGTTGAGCCAAATGCAATTGCTGCTTCTTTTACTTCAGCATCTACATACATTATTCCATGGCTTGTCATACGAATCATTGGTACGACTGAATAGACCATGGTTGCCAGCAAAGCCGGTGTTTTACCCGGGCTGAATAAAATTACTGCAGGTACCAGGTACACGAAAGCCGGCATTGTTTGCATCAAATCCAATATAGGACGAATGATGTGCTCAGCACGCTTACTCATGGCAATAAGAATACCCACCGGGAATCCAATTATTAAAGAAAGTGTCACAGCTGTAATAACTATGCTTAATGTTTCAAGCATGTGCTCCCACAATCCACTGCAGCCTACGAAAATAAGCATTGCTCCATACATTAGTCCTATATGTATTTTTTTACTGACTTTATATCCTAAGAATACAACTAAAATCACAATTACAAACCAAGGAATAATTGTAAGAATCCAATTTATTCCTTGTATTGCATCAATAACAACTGATTTAAAGGCATCCAATACATCCTGAT
>JBASLQ010000401.1:0-6310 GCA_049656425.1 Sedimentibacter sp. | reverse complement strand
CCTTAAGATTATTAGTTGATACTAAATGATTAATATTATATTTTATTAGTATTTCATCTTCCTGGCTCTCAATAATTTTTTCTAATTCATTATGGTCATCCATAGTATCACCTCAATAGTATTTTAACCTCTTAAAGAGTTAATTGTTTGTTCTATTTCGTCGGCTGTTTGTATTACATTTGAATTAAGCTGAAATGATCTTTGAATTTGTAAAAGTTTTACCATTTCTTCAGAAACTTCCACTGTTGAAGCTTCTAAATAACCTTTCATAACTTTAGAATCTTCTGGCAAACTGTATTCAGCATCTTCATTTGCAACACGAAATAAATTATTTCCTACTTGCTCTAAATCTCCATTGTTGTTGAATGCAAATACACCTACATTTATATTATCGTCTAAATTTTCTAAAATTATAGGTTCTTCTTCATTATTTAAAACATATCCGCCTTGGCAAGTGAGATAATTTTCTCCATCTATATTTGTAACTTGAAAACTTCCCCCCCTGGTATATAAGTTTTCATCTTCGAATTGAACTGCGAAGAATCCATCACCTTCTATAGCAAAATCGGTTGGAGCTCCTGTTTTATACGGTGCTCCTTGGCTGAATATCACATCAACTTTATTTATTTTCGAACCGCTCCCTGTTTTTAAATCAGTATTTTCTCCTTCCGTTCCTCTAATATTTGTATACAATAAATCAGAGAATTCAGCTTTTGATTTTTTAAATCCATCTGTTTGAATATTTGACATATTATTTGATATAACATCTAAATAATTTTGATTACTCATTGCCCCATTTGTTGCTGTGTAATATGCTTTAATCATTATGTGCTCCTTGTTTTTTAACGAGGTTATCCACTTCGTTAAGATTTTTCACTATTAGATTATATTAAGCTGATTGACAAGATTTCCCGGGAAATGACAATAAATTAATTTATCTTACCTATTTCGTTCACAGCCTTGTCCTGTATCATGTCATAAATTTTTAAAGCTTGAGCAGCTGTCTGCAACGCTCTTTGAGATGACATTATGCCAGTTAATTCTTCTGTCATATTTACATTTGATCTTTCAATTGTTTTATTGGCAATTGTAGGATATTCAACTAATTCAGGTTCTTCTTCTGAAATGAACATACCTTCCTTAATTTTATTCAGGTTATTATAGTCAAGAAAATCGTATACTGCTATTTTATCCACCACTTCATCTTCAACTGTGATGCTTCCATCCTCTGAAAAATTGAACTTGTCTGTTCCAATATATATTTCGCCAAATTCTCCTTGCACCCTTCCGGTACCTTCAAGTGTAAGGTATCCTTCATCATCAACGTTAAAGCTGCCATTTCGTGTATATAAAATTTGTCCATTGTTATCAACTGCAAAAAAACCAGCTCCCTTAATTGCAAAATCAGTATCACTGCCTGTTTCCTCCAAACTACCCTGGGAGTGTATTGTATTGCTCTCTGCCATTGTTCTTATAACTGAAACATTATTTATTGGAGTTGCTTCTTCATTGATACCGTTTTGTTTGTATTTATTTATTAATAAGGTGCCGAAATTTGTTGTTACTGCTTGTTCTCTTTTGTAACCTGCAGTATTCATATTTGAAATGTTGTTGCTTTTAATGTCTATCTTTCTTTGCTGAGTCAACATACCTGATGCTAAAGTATAAAATCCTCTTGACATAATTTCACCTCTTGTTTTTATTTTCTATTTTTCTATTTATTATTGCTCAAATATTGTTTAATGCCTTGTTCCAATTTCTGAAGTGCTGAAGTATGTATTTGTGATACTCTTGAATTGCTCACATTTAATATTTCTGCAATATTTTTAAGTTTTAACTCTTCTTTATAGTAAAGTGATACAACAAGTTTTTCTTTTTCATTTAACTTATTAATGTTTTCTTTTAAAATTTTATTTAATTCCTTTGCTTCAAGCTCATGCTCTGGTAATTCATATTCATTGCTCGTCTCTATTTCTCTTAAATTAGCTTCACCTAATAATTCTTCAAAAGAAAGCATGCTTGTACCATATGCATTTCTGATTATATTGTTGTACTCTTTAATTTCTATTTTTAAATAATTTGCTATTTCATGATCTTCCGGTTCTCTGCCCAACTTAAAAGCGAGATGGTCATGTGCTTCTTTAACACTTTTAAAGTCACTTTTAACCTTCCTTGGTATCCAGTCCTGTTTTCTTACATAGTCTATAATTGAACCTCTTATGCGAATTGTAGCATAAGTTTCAAATTTTATATTTTTGGATAAATCAAATTTATCTATTACATCTATAAGTGCTATAATCCCTTCATTAACTATATCTTCAACATCTCCGTATTGCTGGTAGATGCCACGTAACTTCAAAGCAATTATTTTAACTAAATAGCTGTATTTTTCAATTATTTGATTTCTGATATGTATATCTTTAGTGGCATTGTATTGTTCCCATAGTTCATATTCATCAATTTGTACTTGGCTTTTTTCAGTTAAAATCATATGCATCACTCTTTCATCTAATAATTAAATTGCTATATTGCCTAATGCTTGTATTTGTATGGAATTGTCGATTTCATTAAACGATAACACTACTGCTTTAGGATAAAATTGATCTAACAGTTTTCTGAAATATCCCCTCACAAATGGTGATGTAAGGATTATTGGTGTATTTATTTCACTTTTTAACTTATTTATTTGTTCTAATAATTGACTTACCAGTTTTTGCATTATTTCCGGGTCAATTGATAAATAAGATCCTCTGTCATTTTTACTTATTGCATTTATTATTATTTTTTCAACGTCAGTGCTTAATGTAATAACTTTAATTTGTCCGCCTTCTGACCACTTGTGAGTAATTGTTCTTTTTAATGCTTGTCTCACATATTCAGTTAACATTTCAGTATCTTTGACAGATGAGCCGTAGTCACTTATTGTTTCTAAAATTGTTTGCATATCCTTTATTGGAATTCCCTCTCTTAACAAGTTTCCCAATATTTTTTGCAGGTTTCCTTGAGATACAACTCCAGGAACTACTTCTTGAACTAATGACTCATTTTCTTTCTTAACATTGTTAAGCAATTGATTTAAATCCTGTCTCGATAATAATTCATGAGCATGAACCCTGATTATTTCGGACAAATGTGTTATTAAAACAGATAATGGATCTATTACTGTATAGCCATAAATTTCAGCTAATTCTTTCTTGTCCTTCATAATCCACTTGCTGGGTATTCCATATGCAGGTTCTATTGTCTCTATGCCATCTACCTGACCGGACAAATTGCCGGGGTCCAGGGCTAAATAATATTCAACTAATATTTCTCCTCTTGCAACTTCTTCACCTTTAAGCTTAATTAGATATTCATTAGGATTGAGATAGCCATTGTCTCTAAGCCTTACAGACGGTACAACCATACCCATATCTTGTGCAAACTGCCGTCTAAACATTACAACCCTGTCTACAAAGTTGCCTCCGCTTGCCTCATCAACTAATGGAATTAAACTGTATCCTACTTCCATTTCTATTGGATCTATTTGTATAAGTTCATATATGTTGTCAATGTTCTTGAAATATTCTTCTTCTGTTGCAGGAGTAGCTTCTTTAGTCCTTTCTATTTGTTCGCTTTCTTTAGCTGTATATTCTTTACTGTTTTTTAGTAATTTATTTCCTAAAAATATTAAAATTGCTGCAAGAGTAAAAACTTGAATTTTAGGAAATCCGGGAATGAGCCCCATTGCTACCAAGACTATACCTGAAATTATCAAAACAAGCGGCTGTGATTTAATTTGATTTGTTAAGTCAACATTCAAGCTTGATTCTGATGCAGCTCTTGTAACTATCATGCTTGTTGCTGTAGATATTAAAAGTGCCGGTATCTGTGAAACTAAACCGTCTCCGACAGTTGCTATGGAATAAGTCTGTATGACTTCAGCAAATGTAGAGCCCCCTTGAACCATGCCTATGATTATACCGCCCATAAAGTTAATGGCAGTTATGATAATTGACATTATGGAGTCGCCCTTTACAAATTTTGTAGCTCCATCCATTGCTCCATAAAAATCCGCTTCTCTTTGTATATTATTACGTCTTCTCTTTGCATCATGTTCAGTAATAAGCCCTGAACTTAAATCTGCATCTATTGCCATTTGTTTTCCAGGCATAGCATCCAATGTGAACCTTGCAGTAACTTCGGCTATTCTTTCAGCACCTTTTGTAATAACTAAAAACTGCACTAATACTATTATTATAAATATAATAAAACCAACTACTGCATTGCCTTGTAAAACGAAATTACCAAATGTAGCTATTACAGCACCTGCATCTCCGCCATTTGTTAAAATAAGTCTTGTTGAAGATACGTTTAATGACAATCTGAACAATGTAGTTATTAAAAGCAAAGATGGAAAAACGGAAAATTCCAATGCTTCTTTTATATACATAGTTGTGAGCAGAATAATAATTGATAATGCTATATTGATAATGAACATCAAATCCAGAAAAAAAGCTGGCAATGGTATAATTATCATGAGTATTATTGCTATTATGAATAACGAAATAGAATTATTTAATATGCTCTTCATAGTTTATTGCTTTTCCTTTTCTTTCATCCTGTAAACCCATGCCAATACTTCGGCTACAGGTTCATAGTATTCTAATGGTATTTCTCGATTTAATTCAGTACTTTTATATAAAGCTCTAGCTAATGGAACATTTTCAACTATACTTATATTGTTTTCTTTTGCTTTTTCAATTATTTTCATAGCTATGTTATCCTGACCTTTAGCTAAAACAATTGGAGCATTATCTTTTTCAATGTTATATCTTATAGCTATTGCAAAGTGTGTAGGATTTCTGATTATTACATCCGCTTTTGGTACTTGCTGCATCATCCTGCTCATAGATATAGCTCTTTGCTTTTCTTTAATTTTACCTTTTACTTTAGGATCGCCTTCCATTTGCTTGTACTCTTCTTTAACTTCCTGCTTGGACATTTTTATGTTTTTTTCGTATTCCCACCATTGATATAAAAAGTCAAAAGCTGAAATTGCTAAAAATGCGATTACAACACTTTTTACTATTGCCATTATTGATGATGCTATAAAATCTATTCCAGACACTAAATCAATTGAAACCAATTTTGGGACTTGATATAAACTGTCTATAATTGAAGAGTATATTACATATCCTAAAATTGCTATTTTAATTATATTCTTAATAACTTCCACAATCGCCCTGATTGAGAACATCTTCTTAATACCCGATAGTGGATTTAACTTTGAAAATTTAAACTTTATATTTTCCTTTGAAATTAAAAATTTTGTTTGTGATCCTGAAATTATAACAGTTGAAATTATTACAGCAGCCATCAATATACCTGTTGAAGCAAGAAGCGTGTTAGTTATATCTTTCATAACTTGAACAATGAAATTATCGTTAATGCCATTTGCTGTTTTCATAAGTGAAATGTATTTAAAAAATACTTCTTTTGTGAATTTATAAATGTATGATCTCCAATATTGCAATATTATAAATGATATTGCAAGGACTCCGACTGTTATAACATCCTTGCTTTGAAATACATTACCTTTTTTCCTTTCATCCCGCTTTTTTTTGGGGGAGGCCTTTTCGGTTTTTTCTTCGCCTGCCATATTTTATCCTTCAATTATCATAAATTACGTTATTAATACACTTAAACTATTTTCTATTTGTTCAAACATCAAAGTCATCATATTTTCTATGAATGCTGAAAATGTAGGAACCAATATCATTATTAATAATAATCCGACTACAATTTTAAGCTGTACATTCACTGAAAAAACTTGTATTTGAGGAATTGCTTTCATTAAAATTCCTATTCCTGCTTCTAATATTATTTCTACTGCCAGCATGGGCATTGCAAGTTTTAATGAAAGTGTTAAAATTTGCGAAAACATATTAACCATGTTCATAAATAAGTCCTGTGGAATGGCAAAATTGCCAATGTTTATTAATTTGCAGGATGTTATGAAAATTTGTATAAGAGACAAATGTCCTCCTGCACTGAAAAATAAAAATATGGTAAATATGTTTAGGAAACTTCCTGTAATACCAGCTGACACATTGCTGCTTGGATCATATATTTTTGACATGGACATACCCATTTGCATATCCATTATTTCACCGCTTATTACAATTGTACTGAAAAATAAATTTATAATATACCCGATTAAGTATCCAATGAACAATTCTTTTATTATTATAATAATATATTCAATTACAGTATTTATTACCAGGTCTGACTCAGGAGGTAAAATACCGTAAACTGTTATAGCCAAAAA
>JBASLQ010000400.1:0-1856 GCA_049656425.1 Sedimentibacter sp. | reverse complement strand
GTTGTATATAGTATAGCATAACCCCTTTTATTGAGGTAATGTAATATATGGCAAGTTGATTTACACTTAGGATATTTAGCCATTTCCATCCACCAATTTTAAATAATTGTGTATACGCTAACAACAGCAAGGTCTGAACAACCTTTATCTTAAGCTCTCCAATTCGTTATGCATCAAAACTCCAACAATATCAGCAAATTTTTCCGGTGAATTGATTCGGGCGAAATTGCGGCCATATATTTTTTTCGCAGCGGGGACATCCTCATCATTTCCGGTAAAAACACCAAGAATGGAAACACCATTTTCTCGACCTTTTCTTACTTCCTGTGCAGTGTCATTCACAGCCTGATCATCTGCGTATTCATGATTAGCAGGTATTAAGCTGCTTGTGGAAATGTTTTGTATGTCGTTTGGTTTACCATCAGAAAGAACTATTAGAATTTTATTTTCACAGGATGAATTTTTAATCAGGTGCAATGCTGTTCGTATAGCTAATCCATCACGATTATAACCTGCAGCATTATAATTTAAAATATTATTATTTTTATGTATTTCACCGTAATCACGAAAAAGGTTGATTATGGTATAATCTCTAAGATTGCAGAAAGAATAAACTTTTAACGGAACATTGCAACGTGTAATGCTTTGAGCAATTATATATGCTTCTGTTGCAATTATCTCCTGACGACAGAGTTGAGAAGCAGATGCATCAAGCAGTATATCCACGCTGAGATTTCCTATGTCATTCTGAGCACTTTGCATAAAAATATTATTATCCTGAAGGTAGATATTTCTCCAAACCTTTTCTGTTATAAGATTTCCCATCTTAGACTTATTAGCAGATTTTTCAAGATTTAGGAGCATAGTATTTCTGATTTTGTTTGTAAGTTTGGTAATACTGTTGTTGTTTCTTGCTAAGTTATCTTTATAATACTTATTATTTTTCTCTTTCTGCCATAAAGCAACTTTTTCCTGAACAGTTATATTTTCTTCAGCTTGCATATTGTGCTCAAACTTTCCCCGTGTGAAATGGAGATGGCAGTTTTTATGGTTTCCGGTACACATAATCTGTTCAAGAGCTCTCGTCTGTGGTCCTGCTAAAATGGAAGTTCCAAAATAGTCTTGAATGTATTCTCTTTGGTTTTTATCCCTTTGCCCCTTAAATTTCAACCACTGGAAAGTTATTTTATTCTTTTTTTCTTTATTATTGTCAAAATTAGGTTCATCAGAAAATTCCGAAGATCCTATATCAATTCTTTTTAATAAAGAGCTGCCACTATAATGCTGCTTTTTCCCGCCAAAATGGATTATTTTTCTATTTCTAACTATTTTTTTCAATGAATTTTCTTCATTTTGAGAAGGACTGAATTTAAAATAAACTTTGAAGATTTCGTTCATGCGAAGTATAATCTGCTCCGTATTTATTGATTCATCGAATTCCAAGTCATTTAGAATATTCAATACATCCCCTGTTATATTTGGTTCTTCACCTAAAACTCTTTGAAAATGAGCTGTCTTGATTTTATCAAAAACCTCAAAGTCAGAAGTTTCATCAACTTTGCTCAAAACTTTTTTTGCATAAATATTGCGCAGACTTTCGAGCACTAATCTTTCATCTTTTCCTTTTTTGTAAGCACAATTTTCAAGACCTAACCACGTTAAATTTTCATAAAAAGTAAAATTACTGTCTTCTTTCATGCAGCTGAAGAAACTCTGCAGAAGTGAATAGTCATAATATTTGTAAACAGCACCAATGATATAATTCCAATAAATATCTGCTTTTCCCCCTTCATCATAAGCTTTGATTTCAGGTTGAAAGGAATAATCGTCAGAAGCATTCCATATTATATTAGATG
>JBASLQ010000399.1:0-3036 GCA_049656425.1 Sedimentibacter sp. | reverse complement strand
GTCTATAATATTAAGAATCTTAAAAATTATGATAAAATGTATATATAAATTTATATAACAATTGGATAACAAACTAATATCAAATTATATTTGTAAAAAGTGTTTACAAATATAAAAATAGTGGTATAATTTATTTTGTAAACATCTTCAGGGCAGGGTTAAATTCCCGACCGGCGGTAAAGTCCGCGAGCCGAAAGGTTGAATTGGTGAAATTCCAATACCGACAGTATAGTCTGGATGGTAGGAGAGATTACTTGCACAATTATTAGCAAATAAATTTCTATCGAAGTTACGCCTCTGAAGATTTCAGAGGCTTTTGTATGCCCTAACCCCATTTTTCAGAGTGTTTTTTCTGAAAAATGGTTGGTAGGTCAACCGCAACGAATTCCCGATTTATGCGAACGATAGTGAGCAAATAAATTGGTGAATGAGACTGTGTATGCCTCTCGTAATCTTTAAATCGTGCATAGCACAAGGAGGAAAAATATGAAAAGTGAAATGTCAGTAAAACAAAAGGGAAGTACAAAGGTAATAACAAAAGTCGGAGTGTTGTCAGCGGTAGCAACAGTATTAATGTTGTTTGACTTCCCTCTGTGGTTCGCACCGAACTTTTACCAGCTAGATTTCAGCGAAGTACCAGTATTGCTTGGTACATTTGCTTTAGGACCGGCTGCAGGTATAGCTATTGAATTTGTGAAAATTCTTATTAATTTTGTTTTAAACGGATCAGATACAGGCGGAATTGGAGAATTTGCAAACTTTATAGTAGGTTGCTCTTTCTTAATACCAGCAGGATTAATTTACAGCAGAAATAAATCATTTAAAACGGCAATACTAGGACTTTTAGCAGGAACAATAACTTTAGCTTTAGCAGGATCGATTATGAATTATTACTTGCTTCTTCCAGTTTATTCAAAAGTTTATGGAGCTCCACTTCAAGCATTTATAGATATGGGAAATTTATTAAATCCTGCAATTACTGATTTAAAAACATTGGTAATGTATGCGGTAGTTCCATTCAACATATTTAAAGGAATTGTTGTTTCATCAATTGTATTATTAGTTTATAAAAGAATATCACCAATATTACACAAATAACAATAAGTGAAGCTGCGGACATTAACCTGCAGCTTTTTTATTTCTCTTGACGTCATTATAACTTAGCGATTATAATGGTAATAACGTTATCCCACATTATATAATATTAGAGAGGAATTTTAAATGAAATTAAAAATATATTCTGTTTTGTATTTTTTAAATTATTACCTGTCAGGGCTTCTTATTCCTGTTTTAAGTTTATTACTGATTGAAAAAGGAGCATCACTAAGTAATTTGTCAATAATCTTAGGTCTTTATGCTTTAACAGTAGTATTACTGGAACTTCCTACAGGAATTATGGCAGACATTTTTGGCAGAAAAAAAACATTCTGCATGTCACTCATAATATCTGCAATCAGTTTTCTTGTTATATTATTTGGACGAGGTTTTCAAATTTTATGCATTGGCATGATGTTGTATGGATTTAACAGAGCTCTTGCTTCAGGCTCGTTTGATGCATTATTTATTGACTACTATATTGATACATTCGGTAAAGAAAAACTACATAACATTACTACACGCTTATCCGTCTTAGAAGCTTTAGGATTGTCAGCCGGAGCAATATCCGGAGGATTCTTCCCCAAAATTGCCGCTAACATACCTTTCATCGGTATATATGATTTAAACGTCATCATAAGAATAATATTGACTTTAATAGTTGCAGTTCTATCATTTATATATATTTCAGAAACGAAAACAATTGAAAAACATGAACGCATAACAATCAAGCAGCATGTTAAAAACAGCTCTTCATTTGTAATGCAAAATACCACAGTACTTTGCATTTTCATTTCTGTTTTTTCAACGGGATTTTTCTTAAGTTCATTAGAAACTTATTGGCAGCCTCATTTTATAACTCTTCTACCAAACAAAAGCATGACCGGACTCCTTGGTTTGATGGCTTTTTTGTATTTGGCTGCTGCAATGATTGGAAGCATTTCCTCAAATAATATAATTAAAAAATTTAAATTCAACACTAAAAAAATGTATTTGATTTTTCGATTATTATTAGCTTTATCTTTGATTTTTACAGCACTTCAAACAAAAATACCATCATTTATATCACTTTATGCAAGCATATATTTATTTTTTGGAATGTCTAACGTTCCTGAAGGTGCTATATTAAACGGTGAAATACCTAATGAAATAAGAGCATCCGTTTTGTCTGTAAACTCTTTAATATTACAAGTAGGCGGTTTATCAGGCTCTCTGCTCTACAGCATAATAATAAATTATATTTCAATACCTCATATTTGGATGATAGCCGCATGTGTTGTATTGGTCACTGTTGCCATAACATTTAAAAAATTCTTAGCAGATTCTCCGGAAGCTTCAATCAGCAACTCAACTAAATAATAAAAAGCATAAAAAATCACTTGCCTTACAGCAAGTGTTAATTTTTATTTTTGGTGAGTAAATACGTAAGCCGAGTTCTGTATTAAACAGTCATCTATCTACGCTTGCTGTTACCAGCAAACTCTAGCAACCTACCATTTGGACTGTGACGAGCAGCCACTCTGCGGTCCGTTCTTGGTCTTGCTCCAGGTGGGGTTTACATAGCCGATTAGTCGCCTAATTGCTGGTGAGCTCTTACCTCACCTTTCCATCCTTACCACTTGCGTGGCGGTCTCTTTCTGTTGCACTTTCCTTAAGGTCACCCTCACTGGGTATTACCCAGCACCCTGCTCTATGGAGCTCGGACTTTCCTCATGCATTACTGCATGCGACTGTATAACTTACTCTATGTTATATTACAATATTTGTTAGCAGTTGTCAATTGAATTATTTACCATTCGATTTAATCTGTTTAACGGGTCTTCGACACTTGTAATCACTCCTAAATCCATAAAGCCTTGAAATAGGCATATTTTTTTGTTGTATGTGCTGTATGTTTATGGTATAATATTTATGGGTGATGTAATTATGAAATTATACTTT
>JBASLQ010000398.1:0-1714 GCA_049656425.1 Sedimentibacter sp. | reverse complement strand
ATCTTGAGGGGTAGTTTTTTTCTCCGTTTAGCTCTTTTCTTTTATTCAAATTTAGTGTATTATCTTTTCTATGAGCAAATATTCTATTAAGCAAATTTTCAATGATAATTGGGATTCATTTATTTCTACTATACCTAATATTCGCATTGTTGTTTCGGAAGAAGTCGATAAAATGCTGTCTTGCGGTGATATGAGCAAGGGTTTTGCAGTTTATGGCTGTGAACACTGCGGTAAATTAAAAATTGTTCCTTTTAGATGCAAAAGCAGATTTTGCAATACTTGTGGTACTAAATATGCTGCTGACAGAGCTAATTCTTTGTCTCTTAAAATGGTTAATTGTATTCATAGGCATTGTGTTTTTACTATTCCTGAACAACTTAGAAATTATTTCATGAAAGACAGAAAACTGCTTAATGTATTATTTACTGCTGTTAACATCACTATTTCTTCTTGGTTTTCCAGTCAAAACAAGAATGAGAATTTTAAACCTGGTTTTATCTTGACTCTTCATACTTTTGGTAGAGATTTAAAATGGAATCCTCATATCCATGCTATTATTACCGAAGGTGCTTCTGGTAATATTACTACGTGGAAGCAATTTCATTATTTTCCTTTTATTATGTTGCGCAAAAGGTTTATGACTGTTTTGCTTGATCTTATTGAAAAACATTTAAAGAAGCAGAATATTGCTTTTAAAAAAGTTAAAGCTTTTTTATATAAAGAATTTCCACAGGGTTTCTACGTTTATGCTAAATCTAATGTTTCTGATCCTAAAGAGGTTATGAAATATGTTACTCGCTATACTGGCAGACCCGTTATGGCTAATTCTCGTATTATTAATTATGACGGTCATACTGTTACTTATTTTTATGAACGTCATGAAGATGGCAAAAGAGTTATTGTTTCTCTTCCTGCCTTTGATTTTATCAAGAAACTTATTATTCATATTCCCGGTAGACAATTTAAAATGGTTAGATATTATGGTATTTATGCTCATTCTACTCCTAATTCCAAGGATTTATTTAAGCTCATTTCTCCTTTACAGAGAACTCGTATTCATAAACAATCTACTAGTAAAAAAGTTAAATTTAAATGTTTATCTTGCAGCAAAATTGAAGAAATTCCATGCGATGTTGTTGAATATTTTGATGCGATGGACGGTGGTGACCCATCTGTTCCTCCTCGTTTTAACTGTGAAAAATGTGGCAATTTAATGCAACCTGTCTATTACAAAAGTGTCTATGGGTATATTTACAAGTTAGATTGATTTTATTTGTTTTTTAATTTAAGTGCATTTTTAAGTCTTTTTTTAAAGGCTTTTTTGTGCTTTTTTCTTTTTTTGATTTTCGGAGAACTTTCCTAGTAAATAAAAAATTAAAAAGCAAGTATACTTGCTTTTATTTGCTTTTATTTGCTTTTATTTGTCATT
Source organism: Sedimentibacter sp. (assembly GCA_049656425.1). Lineage (GTDB taxonomy): Bacteria > Bacillota > Clostridia > Tissierellales > Sedimentibacteraceae > Sedimentibacter. The sequence goes on along the minus strand of JBASLQ010000398.1, from coordinate 285 downwards.
TTTCTTTTCTTTGTTATTAGCATAACAATAACATATTTTATTATGATAACTTTTCTGCAAAAGTAAAACCTTTCCGCAAAACTCCTTAATTACGCCAAAAGGTGCACCCCCTATATAAAAATTCCCTTGAAATCACCTTCCAATGGAACATAAAACACAGCAATAATTAATTTAAAAATCATCAAACCCTTTGATTTCAACCTATTTCTTCTCTATCAGTACAACCCGTCTCAACGTGCCTTGAGTAGACAAAAAAGATGCCGTTTGAGCCTGGTACACCCTTGG
>JBASLQ010000397.1:0-12431 GCA_049656425.1 Sedimentibacter sp. | reverse complement strand
GCAGGCTAATTCTTTAGGATTAGGAGTTTGTTATATTGGATTTTTAGGAAGAGCCGTTAAATACAACAATAAAATCAAAGAATTAATAGGTATGAAAGATGATGAGGAATTTATACTTTCATTTGTTCTTGGCTATCCTAATGTAAAATACAGAAGAAGTGTAAATAGAAACACATCTGATGTAAGGTTTATTTGAAAACAACTGCTCATTAGGCAAAGAAATATATAAGAAATGTAGGGACGGACCCTTCAAAAGGAACGTCCCTGTGAAACAATATCAATGCCTTAGATAATCAATTAGTAAGCGGGATATTTTTAAGTTCTTTTTTGTTTTTAATTCTGATGCTAATCAAAAGTTTTATATCACTTAATATTTTAGAGTTTGTCACATCAATCATGAGCTAGCATGTTCCGTTAAGAGAACCTGATGTTTTTAAAGTTCCTGAGTATATTCCTCCAGAGTTGGAAGCAATAGCTCTACTTCAACAACTTCCTTGCTGCCTACACAAACCAGACACGTAAAATAATTTTTGTTAGGATACAATATGCAGATGGACCTGCTTCCATTTTTGTATTTAACATTCCATCCGGATGCAAAAATGATTTATACAATTCCTGATTTTCAGAATCCAACAGGCATAACATTGTCTGATGACAGAAGAAAAAGAATAGCTGAATTGGCAGCCGAGTATAAGATTCCTATAATTGAGGACAATCCCTATGGAGAGCTTATATATGAAGGAACAGTTCATCCTTCAATCAAGAGTTTTGATAAGGAAGGATGGGTTGTGTTTCTTGGCACATTCTCAAAAACCTTTACTCCTGGTTTGAGATTGGGATGGATATGCGCTACGCCTGAAATACTTAACAAGTATGTGCTTATCAAACAAGGAGCCGATCTGCAGTCAAGCTCGCTGGATCAGAGAATTGCAGCAGCATTCATGCAAAAATATGATTTGAACGAACATATAGAAAAAATCAGAGCTGTTTACGGAAAACGCAGAACACTGATGCTTGAAAGCATGGATAAGTATTTTCCTGAAGGAATAAAACATACAAACCCATATGGCGGACTTTTTACCTGGGTTGAATTAAGAGATGATCTGGATGCAGCTATTATCATGGAAGAATGCATAAAAGAAAATGTTGCTTACGTTCCAGGAGCAAGCTTCTTCCCTAACAGCACACACAAGAACTTTTTCAGATTGAATTATTCATGCATGCCTGAAGAAAAAATTGTTGAGGGTATTAAGAGATTAGGTAAAGTTTTATATAGGTACTATTAGTATTCATATAATGATTTTGTTGCAACATAAGACAATTTAAAAACGGCTGTGGATTATTGATCGCAGCCGCATATGTTTGAAATTTTTATATATAATTTTAAATTAATATCTAACAATTGAAAATTGCCATAAATTGTAATATAATAAAAAGAAAGAGGGGGAGCCATGCCTTTACAAATTATTAGAAATGATATAACAAAAATGGATGTAGATGTTATAGTTAATGCAGCAAATTCTGCTCTTAAAATGGGTGGTGGAGTTTGTGGTGCTATTTTTAATGCTGCTGGTGCTAAAGAGTTACAATCAGAATGCAATTCTATTGGAAAGTGTGGAACCGGAGATGCGGTAATTACAAAAGGATACAAGCTTCCTGCAAAATATATTATACATGCCGTTGGTTCCATATGGGATGGCGGAAACAATAATGAAGAAAAGTATTTAAGAAGCTGTTATGTGAAATCCCTTAAATTAGCTAAAGATAAAAATTTGGAATCCATAGCATTTCCTTTAATTTCTTCAGGAATTTACGGTTATCCGAAAGATAAAGCGTTTAAGGTCGCCGTAACTGCAATACAAGAGTTTTTATTAGAAAATGAAATGATGGTTTACCTGATTGTTTTTGATAAAAAAGCTGTTGAAATAAGTGAAAAGTTATATAAGTCAATTGAAAAATATATTGATGATAACTATGTGGATGAAAATTTAGAAAACTTAAGTTACAGAAGTTTAAGAGAAGAAGATATTTTATTTAATTATACAGCTCCAAATGAAGCTGTTAATATGCCTTTAAAGGGTAAAAGAAAGTTAGAAGATGTTTTGTCTCATCTAGATGAAACTTTCTCTGAGATGCTATTAAGATTAATTGATGAAAAGGGAATGACAGATGTTGAAACTTATAAAAAAGCAAACATTGACAGAAAGCTTTTTTCTAAAATAAGATCAGATAAATTTTACAAACCAAAAAAATCAACAGTGCTTGCTTTGGCCATATCTTTGGAATTAAATATAGATGAAACAAAAGACTTATTGGGAAAGGCTGGTTATGCTCTTTCAAATAGCAACAAGTTTGATATAATAGTTGAATATTTTATTGAAGAAAGTATTTATAATATTTTTGAAATTAACGAAACATTATTTGCTTTCGAACAAAATTTATTAGGAGTATGATGTCGCATTTTATGCGACCTTTTCTTTTTGTAAAAGTGATATTCTTCAATCATCAAATAATTGGAGGGTATGAAATGAAACAAAATTTAACGGAATTGGTATTTATATTAGACAGAAGCGGTTCTATGTCAGGTCTTGAGAAGGATACAATCGGGGGCTTTAATTCAATGGTTAGTAGACAGAAAAATGAAAGTGGAGAGGCTTTTGTGACTACAGTATTGTTTGACAACAATTATGAATTATTGCATGACAGGCGTGATATAAGAAACATTAAACCTATAACAAGCAAGGAATATTATGTATGCGGCTCTACTGCTTTACTAGACGCTATTGGCATTACAATTAACAAAATAGGTAAAACGCTGGCTGATATTAAAGAAGAAGAAAGACCTGCTAAGGTAATGTTTGTCATAATAACTGATGGCATGGAAAATTCGAGCTCAGAATTTACTTATGGTAAAATAAAAGAAATGATAGAACATCAAAAATCAATGTATTCATGGGATTTTATCTTTCTTGGTGCCAATATCAATGCTATTAAAACTGCAGCCAGTTTTGGAATTGATGAAGACAAAGCAACAAATTTCTGTTGTGACAGTGCCGGAACACAATTAAACTATAAGGTTGTCAGTGAAGCTGTCAGTAATTTCAGACAAGGTAAAAGAGTTGATGCCAGCTGGAAAGCAGAAATAGAAAAAGATTTTAACAATAGAGGAAAAAGATAGATAGTAAGAACTGCTGATATGCTTATATCCCACGTGACAGTTAGGGCGATCCTTAACTGTCACGTCAGCTTATGCAATATCACAATTTGTTATTAGAGATTCATTGCTTCTTTTGATTTATATAATAATCTTAATCGATATGTTGAAAACTGTTAAAATTTGTAATATAATATTGGTATTACGTATAAAGTAGTTTGGAAATTAAGGAATATATTATAATCATATGTCTAGATTAATTTTATAGTTTTCAAATAAAAATCTTACTGACCGTTTTATAGTACACTTCATATGTTAAAGTAATAATAAGAGGCAATATAAATTTTGTTCAATGAGGGGGGCTCATGTCAAAATAGAATGAATGGAACTACACTAAACGCATATCATATTGTAACAATTTATCGTGAAATAGCACTTCAATTGCTGCAAATACAGTTATCATCGAAGCAGAACTGTTTCAGTATAATAAGACCACAGCTCCTGATGATATAATTTTGTAAATTCAGGGAAGAAACGTAAATTCTCTAAGAGGATAGAAAAAATGAAATATAAATTTATTTGTTATACAAGGTGAACTACTTGTAAAAAGGCCAAGTCTTGGTTTGAAGAAAATAATATTGAATTTGAGGAAAGACCCATTAAGGAAGAAAATCCTACTGAAAATGAATTAAAACATCAAACTGTCAATAATTCTTCGTTGTAAAAATGATATAAGGATGATAGAATAAATGTTGGTATATGTGTTTTATATTTAAAATAAAAAAGGGTGGTTGTATGGGTTTTATCCTAAGTAGAATACAAGATACAGTTCAGCAATATGCTGATGTTATATCTATGGTTTCAGGAGTAGATGTGGAAGTAGTGGACAATAACCTTTTTAGGGTGGCAGGTACTGGTATTTATGCAGGTAATATAAGTACTGATATGTCAGATGAAGGTTATGTGTATAAGCATATTCTAAAAACTGGAGAAACTAAGGTAATATATTGTCCAGGGGAGGATGTGCTTTGTAGAAGTTGCCCCAGCAAGACCAGTTGCAAAGAAACAATTGAAATCTCAATGCCGATAAAGATAGAAGAGGAGATAATTGGAGTTATTGGTTTAGTTGGAAGTACAGAAGAACAAAAGACATTAATACTTCAAAATGAAAAATTATATCTTGAATTTATTAAACAAATATCCTATTTTATTGCAGCTAAGGTCATGGAAGAAAGAAATAAAGAAATATTTGGCTCAATTATAGATACTCTTGATAGTGTAATTAATCATATGGATCAAGGTCTAGTTGTAATTGGTGATGATAATATAATAAGATCCGATAATGATAGTGCAAAAAAACACTTGGGTTTATCTGAATTAGTAGGTAAAGAAATAATAGTACGTAGCACAGGCGATACAATAAATAATATAGCTGAATATAAAATTGAGATAGAAGGTAAAACCATATTTGCCATTGGTGGAATGTATCCCCTTGGATTAAAAGACAAACTTTATAAAAACATCTTTGTATTTAAAGACATGAAATCATTTAAATCTGATATTTATGAAGCAACATCCACTCATAAAACATTTGAGACAAAGAATATTATTGGAAAAAGTAATGAGACTTTAAGTCTTATAAAAAATATAAAAAAAGTAGCAAAATCAAACTCAACAGTTCTTATTACTGGTGAAAGCGGTACAGGTAAAGAAATGGTTGCAACCTCTATATGGAGAGAAAGTGATAGAAAAGATCAGAAATTTGTTGCTATTAATTGCGCTGCAATACCAGAATCTCTTTTGGAAAGTGAGTTATTTGGATATGTAAAAGGCGCTTTTAGTGGAGCAGATCCCAAGGGTAGAATAGGCAAGTTTGAATTGGCAAACCAAGGGATAATTTTCTTAGATGAAATCGGAGATATGCCTATTTATCTTCAAGCGAAATTACTAAGAGTATTGCAAGAACGGAATATTACTAGAATAGGTTCAAACCATGTTATTCCTATTGATGTAAAAGTTATTGCAGCTACTAATATAGATCTAAAAGAAATGATGATAAAAAAGAAATTTAGAGAAGATCTATATTATAGGCTAAATGTAATTCCCATTAATATTAAACCCTTAAGAGAAAGACCTGATGATATAGTAGAACTAGTAGAACATTTTATCAGCAAGTATGTAAGATTATTAAACAAAACATATAGTCGTATTGATATAAGCACCATGAATTTACTAAAAAATCATTGCTGGAAAGGGAATGTTAGAGAACTAGAAAACACTATAGAATTCATGGTAAACATGATGGAGGCAGATGGTATCATTAATAATAGGACATTACCTGTTGATTTCTTTGAAGGCATGTTAAGTGGAAACAACACTGATATTGAAAGTGCTGCAATTATCCCATTAAAAGAATTGGAAAAGAGGGAGATAAAAAAAGCAGCACAAGTATTTGGAGACAACACAGAAGGTAAGAAGCTAGCTGCAAATTCTTTAGGAATCAGTTTAGCAACTTATTATAGACGCTTAGATGAAATCCAAAGGAGTTAAATTCTTAATATGAGAAATCAATTTTAAAATTGAGAAACAATAACGGGAATTATGTAATAAATCTTGGCGCTAATAATGATTTTATTATTAGCGTCTTTTTAATTCCTAACCTTTTAGGTATTTAGAATTTCAATATTTTGAAGGATAATTCATGAAAATTTTTCATGAATTAAAGACTTGGCATGAGAATTGCTTTATTAATAGTATAATTGATATCAAAAAAGATATTCTAATTAAAATAGTATTTATTCAAGGAGGATATCAATGAAAGAAACGTTTAAAATTGTACAATTTGAAAGAAAAGGAGGAGAGAAATTTCCTTTGGATATACTTAACAAGAAGATATCCAAAGAGGTAATGAGTTTCCATCAAAGTTTTCCTATTTACACTCAAACACCATTGAGAGACATGAAAAATTTAGCAAAAAAACTAGGTCTAGGTGGAATTTATGTTAAGGATGAATCATATAGATTTGGACTTAACGCATTTAAAGTATTAGGTGGAAGCTATGCAATAGGAAATTACCTAGCAAAAAAACTTAGTAAGACAATAGATCAATTGCCTTATGAAAAACTAATATCAGAAGATATTAGAAAAGAGCTTGGAGATATTGTATTTGTTACTGCCACAGATGGTAATCATGGAAGAGGAGTTGCTTGGACAGCAAGACAATTAAAGCAAAAATCTGTTGTGTTTATGCCTAAGGGAAGCTCAGAAGAAAGACTTGAAAACATAAGAGCTGAAGGTGCCGAAGCATCAATTACTGAACTTAATTACGATGATGCAGTTAGATTAGCTAATAAAATGGCTGAAGATAACGGTTGGGTAATGGTTCAAGATACTGCTTGGGATGGATATGAGGACATACCTACATGGATAATTCAAGGATACAGTACCATGGGATATGAAGCTTATGAGCAATTAATAGCTCTTGGGGAAGAAAGACCTACACATATCTTCTTACAGGCAGGAGTAGGTTCTATGGCTGCTGCAATCACAGGACTATATTCATCTTTCTACGGTGAAAATAGACCAATAATAACTATTGTGGAGCCAAATAAAGCAGATTGTCTTTATAGAACTGCAGAAGCAAATGATGGACAACTGAGAATAGTAACAGGGGACATGAACACAATAATGGCAGGTTTAGCTTGTGGAGAACCTTGTACCATTGCTTGGGATATTCTTAAAGATTATGCAGATAACTTTATCTCATGCCCAGATTTTACTGCTGCTGAAGGAATGAGAATTTTAGGAAATCCTCCTCAAGGAGATGAGAAAGTAATATCTGGAGAAAGTGGAGCGGTTACATTAGGATGTGTTGCAGAAATAATGACTAATCCACATCTTAAAGATATTAAGGAAAAGCTTAACCTAGATGAGAATTCTAAGATATTATTCTTTAGTACTGAAGGGGACACTGATAAAGCAAGCTATCAAGATATTGTTTGGAACGGCAAGTATCCAAGCTATGAGAAAAAAGAATTTTAAGAGGTGAAATTAATGTTTAGTAAGGAAAGAGAACAAACTGTAATAGAATTATGCCAAAGACTTGTTCAATTGCAAAGTTACTCAGGACAAGAGGATAAAGTTGCTGAAGAACTTAAAAAGGCATTTAAAGAATTGGGATTTGATGATGTAGCTGTTGATAAGTATGGAAATATTATTGGTCATATAAAAGGAAATAAACCAGGAAAGAAAATAGTATTTGATGGACATCTTGATACAGTTCCTGTTACTAATGGGACTGAATGGAAGTATCCTCCATTTGCTGCAGAAATCCATGATGGAAAGATTTACGGAAGAGGAACCTCAGATATGAAAGGTGCTTTAGCAGCGATGGTTTGTGCAGCTTCAAACTTTTCAGAAGATACTAAAAAGGATTTTGCAGGTGATATTTTCGTAGCTGGAGTAGTCCATGAAGAATGTTTTGAAGGTGTTGCTGCAAGAGAAATATCAAATAGAATAAATCCAGATTATGTAGTAATAGGAGAAGCTTCACAGCTAAATATTAAAATTGGTCAAAGAGGAAGAGCAGAAATTGTAATTGAGACATTTGGTGTTCCTTGCCATTCTGCCAATCCAGAAAAAGGAATAAACGCCGTATATAAAATGGCAGAAGTAATTGGTGAAATTGCACTTAGAAGTGCTGGTCCATTTGCCGCATTTATCTGTGGATTATTCTACAAAAATGTTACTAAGAGAGCTGGGTTCTACTCAATAATTGCTGGAACAGTAGTTGCTGCATATTGGATATATGTATTAGGAACTCCTTACGGATTAAATGCTATGGTTCCAGGAGGATTGGTTGCATTTGCAGTAATCTTCTTAGTTTCAGCAATTGATAGAAGTATGGGAGTTAAGCCTCAACCTATGATTGAGTTATCTGATAAATAATGAAAGTTGATGTAGAAATAAACGAAATAGAAGAGGAGAATGTTATGAAGAAACTAATAAAAAATGGTTTAATAGTTGATGGTAGTGGAAATAGTTCATATAAGGGAGATATTCTTCTTGATGGAGATAAGATAGAAAAAATAGGAGAGAATCTTCAATGTGAGGATGCTGAAATTATTGATGCTAAAGGGTTAGTAGTGGCACCAGGATTTATAGATACTCATAGTCACTCAAGTATGCTATTGTTCAAGGATTCATTATTAACTCCAAAGATAAGACAAGGTATAACTACTGAGCTAGTTGCACAAGATGGTATGGGTCCTGCACCGGTTGATGATAACAATCTATCTTCTTGGATAAAGGCTATGAAAGGTCTTGAAGGAGAATATGACGTAGAGTGGACTTGGAGAAGTGTTGCTGATTATCTTGAGAGAATAGAAAAATTAGATTTAGGACCTAATATTGCATACTTAGCCCCACATGGAAATGTAAGAATGGTTTCGATGGGATTGGATAACAGAAAACCAACTGAAGAAGAAATGACTGTAATGCAAGCTAATTTAGCTAAAGCTATAGATGAAGGTGCATTTGGAATGTCAACTGGTATGATTTATCCACCTTGCTGCTATGCTGATATTGATGAGTTTATTCAATTAGGTAAGGTATTACATGACAAAGATGCAGTATTTGTAACACACCAAAGAAGTGAAGCTGATTCAATTCTAGATTCAATGGAAGAAATATTAACCATAGGTAAAGTAAGTGGATGTAAAGTTCATTTCTCACACTTTAAGGTATGTGGTAAAAAGAATTGGGATAAATTCCCTAAAGTTTTAGATAGATTAGATAGAGCTAAAGAAGAGGGAATGATTGTTTCTTACGACCAATATCCATACGTTGCTGGAAGCACAATGATGAGTGTTATTCTTCCACCTTGGGTTCATGATGGTGGTACAGATAAATTGATAGAAAGATTAAAAGATGCTGACTTAAGAGAAAAGATGAAAGAAGATATTGCTAACGGAATACCTGGATGGGATAATTTTGTTGAATTTGCAAGTTTAGAAGGTATTTTTGTAACATTCGTCGGCTCAGAAAAGAATCAAGATGTTGTTGGAATGAATCTTGTTGAAGTTGGTAAATTTAAAGGCAAAGATCCTCTTGATGCAATATTTGATGTAATTCTTGAAGAAGAAAATATTGTTGGCTTAGTAGATTTCTACGGTACCGAAGAGCATGTAAAACTTATAATGAGCAGACCTGAGCAAAATGTATGTACTGATGGTATTATGGGTGGTAAGCCTCATCCAAGATTGTTTGGATCATTCCCAAGAGTATTAGGTAAATATGTTAGAAATGAAAAATCCTTCGCTTTAGAGACTGCTATTTACAAAATGACAGGTAAATCTGCTGCAGTTTTAGGATTAAAAGACAGAGGCTTACTAAAAGAAGGTTATAAAGCAGATTTAGTAGTAATTGATTTTGATAATATCATCGATAAAGGTGATTATAATAATCCTAACCAATATCCAGTGGGAATTGAGTATGTAATTGTAAATGGAGAGGTAGTAATAAAAGAAGGAAAGGACACGGGGAAAAGACCTGGTAAAGTTCTAAGAAAAAGCAAAGGTATGGAGGCAAATTAGTGAAGAAAATTATTTTTACAGAAGAGGCTCCTGAAGCAATTGGACCATATTCTCAAGCTATAGAAGCAAATGGAATGGTTTATACTTCAGGACAACTACCTATAGATTATAAAACAGGATTAATGTCTGATGATGTTGAAGTTCAAACTGAACAATCTTTGAAAAACGTATTTGTAATACTTAAAGCAGCAGGTGTAGATCCAGTAAATGTTATTAAGACTACTGTTTTTATCAAGGATATGAATGATTTCCCAAGAATTAACAAAGTGTATGAATCATTTTTCCAAGATAATTATCCGGCAAGATCTTGCGTAGAAGTTGCCAGATTACCTAAGGATGCTTTAGTGGAAATTGAAGTAGTAGCTTATAAGTAAACGAGACTCATTAAATATGAAAAAAAGTCCTGACACAATTGGTAAACTAAAAATTCCATAGAAATAAAATATAAAAAACACAATTTTGTCATAAAACTCCTTTATATTAAGTATATAAAATAAATTTAAATTTAAGGAGGTCATTAAAATGACAAATATAAAAAAATTAGCAGTACTTGGAGCAGTGGTATTAACAATAGGAGCAACTTCGGTAACGGCATTTGCCGCATCAACATTTGGAACACCTGCAGAAATAGCAGCAAAAGTTACCGGAAGAACAGTTGAACAAGTTACAGAGGAAAAATTCCAGAATGGAATTACTTATGGCGGTGTAGCAAAAAATTATGATTCACTGGAAGAATTCCAGACAGCAATGCTGGAAAACAAGATAGCAATTCTTAATGAAAGAGTTGCAGAAGGAACAATGACTCAAGATGAAGCAGATGAGATAATCGAAACATTAAAGGAAAATCAGGCAACTTGTGACGGAACAGGTGGGGCAAGAACTGGCCAGAGTTTTGGGGCAGCTTTTGGCGGTGTGAAGGGCAATGGTCAAGGTAAAGGCCAGGGCGGAAACGGACTTGGATTGAGAGATGGTTCTTGTCTGGCACAGTAATCAGTGAGTAATAAGAAAAGCGGCTGTGGATCATTGTCCACAGCCGCATATGTTTAAAATCTTAATATCCCCATGAATTAAACGTTGTCATATTTGTATATTGTTGTCGTGAAATTAGACAATATAATACTTTTTTGGATTTTACTTTATATCATTTTGTGCTTGATCCAATTCATCAAACTCTGATTGACCAATATGGCAATATCCGTTCGTGTTTTTGTCCAAATAATTTTGATGATAATCTTCAGCAACATAATAATTCTTAAGTTCCAAATTTTCTATAGCCAATGGTTCATTATATTGCTTCTGTAATTCATCTAGAGATATTTTAATAACAGCCTCATCTTCTTTGTCGACAAAATAAACACCTGTACGGTATTGAGTTCCTATGTCATTTCCTTGTCTGTTATAAGCTACAGGATCAATAACTTTGTAAAATAGTTTCAACAATTCCCCTAGAGCAATTTCTTTAGGATTATATACTACCTTTACAGTCTCAGTATGACCTGTATTTCTTCTGCACACATCTTCATAAGAAGGATTCTCGGTATTTCCGTTTGCATATCCCACTTCTGTACCAACAACCCCATTGACCAAACTTAAATATTTTTCTGTTCCCCAAAAACATCCACCTGCAAGGTAAATTACTTTATTTCCATTCATATTCATCAAATCATCATCCTCTCCTGATAAACTTACGTTATTTGAGCTTTTGTTTTTACTTGTACATGCGGCTAATACAAATAATAATATAAAAATTAACAATACAAAAATATATTTTTTCTTCATACTATACCTCATAATTTTTTCAGTTTCATCTGTTTTAATAGTTTCCTTTATTATTATCATAACAAAATCTTAATGTTTTATTAATTGTTTCAAAATTTATTAGTACCACATAAACATTAATACCCTAAGGTTTGCTGTTAAATCATTTATTTTAGACATATACCGTGTTGCAGTAATTGAGAAATTTAGTTTCTGCATGTTGAAAAATGTTAAAATTTGTAATATAATATAAATATTAGAATTGGGAATTAAAAAACTATTAATTAAACGTAAATCCTAAATTATTGACCGTTTTATAGTACACTTTATATGTTAAATTAATAATAATAGTCAATATAATATTTCAAGTTTTGTTCAATGAGGGGGCTCATGTCAAAATTATCAAATCAAAAGTTAAAACTTTTGTATCTACTGAAAATTCTAAACGAAAAAACAGATACATACCACACATTAACAGTTCCGGAAATGATACTAGAATTAAAAAAATATAACATAAGTGCAGAACGAAAAAGCATTTATGATGACATTGAATCCCTAAAAGCCTTTGGGATTGATATCCTATGCAAAAAATCAAAAACATACGACTACTACAATTATGAATTATTGCACGACAGGCGTAATATAAGAAACATTAAACCTATAACAAACAAGGAATATTATGTATGCGGCTTTACTGCTTTATTAGATGCTATTGGCATTACAATTAACAAAGTAGGTTAAACACTGGCTGATATTAAAGAAGAAGAAAGACCTACTAAGGTTATGTTTGTTATAATAACTGATGGCATGGAAAATTCCAGCTCAGAATTTGCTATTAAAACTGCAGCCAGTTTTGGGATTGACGAAGACAGAGCAACAAATTTATGTTGTGACAGTGCCGGAACACAATTAAACTATAAGGTTGT
>JBASLQ010000396.1:0-2607 GCA_049656425.1 Sedimentibacter sp. | reverse complement strand
GCCTGCAACAGGATGACCTATTGATGATAAATGAGCTCTTAGTTGATGGGCTCTTCCGGTTTCAATCTCTACTTCAACCCAAGTAAAATTTCCTTCTGTTTTAATAGGATGAGCATATGTTACAATACTTTTTGCAGTTTCTTGATTTTCTTTAACTATTTTAACCATATTTTTCTATTCATCTTTTATTAAATAATCTTTCAATTCAAGATATTCATTAATAATGCCATGAACTTTTGCCATATAAAACTTTTTATTGCTTCTTTCTCTGATAGCTTTGTTTGTTTGCTTTAGTGTATCATAATTTTTAGCCGCTATTACAAGTCCTGAAGTATTTTTGTCAAGTCTGTTGCATACTGCAGGTTTAAAAGTAAAACTTATATTTTCTTCTTTTGCATCCAGGTAAACTTTTATTTCATCTACCAAGTTTTTCGTGCTTGTTTCATCCGGCTGAGAGCTCAAACCAATTGGTTTGTTAACTACAAGAATGTTATCATCTTCATAAATAGTTTTAAAATGAATATCTGTCTCATTGAGTGCTTTCTTTTCTCTGAATTTGTCAATTGTATCATCAGATAAAAATAATTGAACTAAATCATCCATTTTCAGGACTTCTTCAGGTTCTGCTTTAGCATTGTTCAATTTTATATTCTTTTTTCTTATCATTTTATAAATAAATGACTGATTTGCTTTATTAAGATATTTTTTTAAAAATCGGTCTAATCTTTGACCTTCTTCATTTTTCGTTATTATTATTTCTTTCATATTTTCTCCAATTGTATTGTTTTATATATTATACCAAAATATTTGCTGTTGTATATAGTGTTAAAAAAGTTTTGTGAAATTTGGTTTGAGAAATTTTCAATTAACATTTGAAAAATTTGCTAGTTTTTATTAAATGTGGTTATTGTAAACAAGCCATTTTTATGTTAGTATATATGTACTTGATAAAAACCAAGGGGTGGCATATGAAAAAAATAATAAATGCAATACGAGACTTTATATATAATATAACCGATTATGGTTTAATAATAACAGTTATTGTAATAATGGCATTGATTTTAGGATGGAGATTCGATATTTTGTTTAACCGCGGTATAGATAAGGAGGTAATTCACCAATTGCCTCAAATAATTGAAGAAGAAAACGAGCCTGATACAGTGCCTGATTCTGATGATCCTGATCAAACTAATGAAATTCCTCAAGGAGAAACACCTCCTCAAAGCGGATTAATTGCTACAATAACTATTCCGGATGGTTCATTTCCATCAAGTATAGGTGACATACTTCTTAATTCGAATTTAATAAATGATAAAGATGCATTTTTAACCAGATCTGTTGAACTGGGCCTTGATACAAAACTTAGAAGCGGTACATACAATATAGAAGTTGGAACATCACTGGACGATATTATAAAAATAATTGCAAATGCATACTAAGCAGACTTACTGCAAATGGAAAAAGGAGCCGAAAGGCTCCTTTAATATTTTTGATTTACATAATAGTCAATAACAGATTTTTTACGTTCTTGTGCAAATACATTTTCTTTTTTTAAAACTTCTAAAAGCCATATACTTTTAGAATGAAGCACTGCATATTCATAGTCTTTAAGCACAATTTCATATAACTTGCCTTCGAGACTTGCTGATTCCATTATTATAAAATATGATTCCACATTATCATAATGCAAGTACCTTAAGAGGCGAAATGTTGTCTTATCTTTCTCATTGTAATAATAATCTGCTTCTTCCAAATATTTGCTGTAAAAGCTAATATGCTTTCCTTTGTCCTTTATATCCTGAGCTATCATTCTGTGATATTTAGCCATCATGTTATAATATTGATAGTTGTACATTCCCTTTTCTAAACTGTCTATTCGTTGAAATGGTTTAATATTTTTTTCAAGCATGTATTTATAATTTAACTCTAAATACTCCTTTTTGTTTATATCCCCATTCATATGCTGAATAATCAACATATCCCTATGTTCAAAAAAATCATCAAATATTGTTTTGTTCGGTTTAAAATAATTCATAAAATCACTCTTTCTAATTGTCAATGCTTATTCGTATATCAATTTTAACAGATTACAATAACTTTAGCAAGAGCTATTAACCATAAGGGAAATTAAACCATGCAAAAAAAACCATACCACCGGCAATTAATGCCGGTGGCTATATTTCTAACTTATAACTCTATTTTTCAATCCTTCGGGAATATCTTCTACATCATGATTTACACTCATAATAAAATTAACATTAAATTTTTCTGATAAATATTCGAGTCTTTCTATTACGGTTTCTAACTTATCTCTTCCAGCCTGAGCAATCTTATATAATCCATCTATGTAAACTTGTTCTACATCATAATCCGTTGCAATTAAGCCACATACAAAACCTTGAAACTGATCTTCATTTGTCATTCCGAATTCTTTAGTGTTAATATATCTTATCCTATAATCTAAATCAAATATGTGTCTGTTGTTAGCTTCCAAGAAAACCATCTTTCCTTGTATACTATCCATAGTTTTGTTTGCCATTTCAATCATTCTCATTGTTTTTCCAGTACCGCTGTGCCCACAAACTAATTGAACCATAATAATCACAC
>JBASLQ010000395.1:0-2505 GCA_049656425.1 Sedimentibacter sp. | reverse complement strand
CCTCTGGCATCAAGAATAAACTTCTTTGATAATTTCGCTTCATTTTGATGAGCACTTTCAAGATTTTGAATAATTTCAGCTATTTTATCTCCAGAATTAACAAGTTCTTCTTTATTGTTTTTCCACTCTGTCGCAACTATTTGCAATAATTCCATTAAACCAGTCATTCCGTATCTGGACTTCTTAGGCAAATAGGTACCGGCAAAATAAGGTTTTTGTTCCGGCGTCATTATAATTGTCAAAGGCCATCCTCCGCTACCGTTGATTCTTTGAGCTACATTCATATATACAGCATCAATATCAGGTCTTTCTTCCCTGTCAACCTTTATTGATACAAAATGTTTGTTTAAAATTTCTGCCGTTTCATTATCCTCAAAAGATTCATGCTCCATTACATGGCACCAGTGACAAGTCGAATAGCCAATAGATAAAAATATTGGTTTGTCTTCTGCTTTTGCTTTTTCAAATGCTTCACTTCCCCAAGGATACCAATTTACTGGATTGTGTGCATGTTGCAATAAATAAGGACTTTTCTCATTTACCAATCTATTGGCTATTTTATTAGTATTAGTCACTTAATCACCTTCTTTCTTATTAGTTTTTTACTATTATACCCTAAATACAAAAAAGATATCATAATTGTATGATATCTTGCCTTTATTTATATGTAATATTTCATTACATATCTCCATTCTTATTATTTGTTGCTTTAGGAAACCAATGTTTTGTATTATTTGCTATTTTAACTAAAAATAACATTACAGGAACTTCAGTTAACACTCCAACAACTGTAGCTAATGCTGCAGGTGATTCCATACCAAACAATGCAATTGCTACTGCTACAGCTAACTCGAAAAAGTTTGATGCACCAATCATTCCAGCTGGAGCTGCAATATCGTATGGTAATTTTAATACTTTGCAAGCAAAGTATGCAATAAAGAAAATTAAAAAAGTTTGTATAATTAAAGGTATTGCTATTAGAACAATATGAAGTGGATTATTTAAAATAACCTCACCTTGGAATGAAAATAACAATACAAGCATAAGCAATAGTCCAATTGTAGTAGCATTATCAAATTTAGGTAAAAACTCATTTTCAAAGTATTCTAACCCTCTTTTTTTAGTTATGTTCATCCTTGTCAAAATTCCGGCAGATAGTGGAATAACTACAAATAGTATAACAGATATAATAAGAGTATCCCATGGAACTGATATATTGCTTACTCCTAGCAAAAATTTGACTATAGGTACAAAAGCAATTAAGATAATTAGGTCATTCGTTGCTACTTGAACAATTGTGTATGCTGGATTTCCTTTTGTTAATTGGCTCCAAACAAAAACCATTGCTGTACATGGTGCAGCACCAAGCAATACAGCACCTGCTAAATATTCTTTCGCAAGTTCAGGTGTAATTAAATTTTTAAATACTACAAACAAGAAAAATGATGCAATAGCATACATTGTAAATGGTTTAATCAACCAATTTGTAATCCAAGTAACATACAACCCTTTTGGGTTTTTTCCAACATCCTTTATACTTTGAAAATCTACCTTCATCATCATAGGGTATATCATTACCCAAATAAGTATAGCTGTAGGGATTGAAACATTAGCATATTCAAATTGGCCAAAAAATGCCGGAATTTCAGGAAGAATTTTTCCAATCAGCACTCCAACCACCATGCAAATAGCTACCCATAATGTCAGATATTTTTGAAAAAATCCTATTTCTGACGTCTTTTCATTACTCATAATATAATCCTCCATTTTAATTTTTAATATTGCATAAACCTTGCAACTTTAAATGATAATCCACAAACTTGTGCATACCTTCGCATGAGCATATACGCATATATCATACCTATTATAAACATTTGTTACAATGGCCTTCAGAATATATTCATATTATATTCTTCACATTGATAATTGTCAATAAGTTTTGGGGACGGTTCTTTTTGATTGACAGGAATTGTCCCCGGTTTTATAAATCATAAAATAAGTATCAATATTTTCGTCATGAAATTGAGCAGATAATTCAGCCATTATTAATGTGATGAAATAGGTATTGATATGTTCATCTTAAAGATGCAAAACATCTTACATCATGGGCTGGGACTGGCTCCTTACAATAATTAAAGTGCAGGCAAGAAAAAGGTTCTAGAATATAAATAGTACAAGATAAATTTAGAAAGTCCCAGAAAGATAGAATATCCTGAGGATGGAGCTTAAAATCAAAGGTCCGTCCCCTGAATATGTTTATTCAATAATTAAGTTTTTATTAAATACTTTCTTAAAATCTTTTTCACTTTGTAAGGATGTGAACAAGTTTTCTGAAGTTGATATTTGTTTAACCTGAATTATTTTGATATTATTTTTGTTTATTTTGCATTGGAGTTCTTTTATATTACCATTTTGTATTTTACATAGTTCTTCAGTTATCCTAAGAAAGATGCTTAATTTTTGTATGGTTTCAAAATCATTTTCATTTATAACAGGAATAAACTC
>JBASLQ010000394.1:0-2013 GCA_049656425.1 Sedimentibacter sp. | reverse complement strand
GTTATAAGCAAGTCCAAATATTACTATGCATGCAACAGCAAATTTTTCTTTCTTCCAATAATTAATAATTTTGTCGGGTTCTTTTATAGGATTCATATTTAATTTTGACATAATACCTCTGCTTTACTTATTGAATTATAAAAATATAATACTATAATGTAATAAGTATTACAATACCTTTTTAGTTTTATTTTTTACTTTGTTAAGCACTATTTGTTGATTCTAAAACATATGAATTTTCAACATATAAATATTAATTCACAATTAATATTTATATGTTGAATTTTAATAAGCGTGATAAAATTTTGCAAGTGCATCTATATTGTTAATTCAACATTTATATTTATATTTCTACATTTTATATAAATTTTCTATGTTATTTTTTTAACTACGTATTAAGAAATCGTAAAGAATTCGACTAAATACGTTTTCATTATGATAAATTAATGATTATGTATTGTGAAAATATTTTCATGATGTTTTTTTTATGAAGTTTTTTTCATTATATTTTTATTGAATACATTTTCCACTTGTGCTATAATCATATAGAAAATGTTATTCTTAGCAATTCAATTTTTTCCACATTACATGGAGGGACATTAGGGTGCTTTAATAAACATCAACGGAATTATCAACAATATTTTGTGGATACCACCTATCTAAATTCAAATTGAATAATCTGGTCTTTTCTTGTCAGTGAAACTGACTTCTTCTCTGTAAGAAAAATTAGTTACATTCTGTCACTCTTCTTTATGTTTTTAATGAACATTTAGAAATTGTTGTTCCTAGCTGTTGAATTATAAATGCAGTTGGAATATGTAATATTTTCAGATATTATAAAACAATTATATTGCTTTATTTTTAGTGATGCAATTTTTGGAAAAGCAGCATAAGCAATGCTCTACGGAAAATATTTTTAACACTATTTTTAAGAATATTAATGTAAATACAGGGAAAAATAATAATGTTTTCAACTTAGCTAGGCATTACAAATTTTCAAGTATAGAAAATTTGTAATGTACATTAAAAACCTTGGAGGTATTTATGGAATCACTAATGAAAATTAACGGAATTGTCAACAACATTGTATGGGGACCACCTATATTAATATTAATTGTGGGTGCAGGACTATTTCTTTCAGTAAAAACAGGATTCTTCTCAATAACAAAAATTGGTTACATTCTTAAAAACACACTTCTTAAAATGTTTTCGAAAGAACAAAAAGGCGAAGGAGAGGTTACAGCTTTCCAGGCAGTTGCTACTGCCCTTGCAGCAACAGTTGGTACTGGTAATATAGCCGGAGTTGCAACAGCAATAGCAGCCGGAGGTCCTGGTGCCGTATTTTGGATGTGGGTTGCAGCAGTTTTAGGTATGACTACAAAATTTGCTGAAGTTGTTCTTGCAGTTAACTTCAGAGAAAAAACTGCTGATGGACGTTTTGTCGGCGGACCTATGTACTACATTGAAAAAGGTCTTGGCTGGAAATGGCTGGCAGTATTGTTTGCTGGATTTGGTGCATTAGCAGCATTTGGTATTGGTAACATGGTTCAATCAAACTCAGTTGCAGCATCTTTACAAGAATCTTTCAATATTAATCCATGGGTTACAGGTATAATATTATCAGTTGTTACTGCATTGGTTATTGTTGGTGGAATCAAAAGAATTGGTGCATTTACAGAAAAATTAGTACCATTCATGGCTGCAATTTATATAATCGGTGGATTGATTATTATTATAATTAATATTGCAAAAGTACCAGCTGCATTTGGATTAATATTCTCAACTGCATTTACAGGAAAAGCAGCAGTTGGCGGTTTTGCAGGTGCTACTATTGCAAATGCTCTTAGATTTGGAGTTGCACGTGGAGTAGTTACAAATGAAGCTGGTTTAGGTAGTGCACCAATAGCACATGCTGCTGCAACTACAGACCATCCTGTTCGTCAAGGTTTATGGGGAGTTTTTGAAGTATTTGCAGATACAATAGTAATTTGTTCTATAACAGCTTTAGCTATT
>JBASLQ010000393.1:0-7867 GCA_049656425.1 Sedimentibacter sp. | reverse complement strand
TAATAAGGCTGGTTGAAGAAGCAAGTTCATCTAAAGCACCAATATCAAAACTTGCAGATAAAATAAGTAGCATATTTGTTCCCATTGTAATTTCAATTGCAGTTTTAGCAACAATTGTGTGGCTCTTATTGGGTGCTACATTTGAATTTGCATTATCAATCGGCATTGCCGTCCTTGTTATATCATGTCCATGCGCTCTTGGTCTTGCAACACCAACTGCAATAATGGTTGGAACAGGCAAAGGTGCTGAAAACGGTATACTCATTAAGTCGGCAGAAGCTTTAGAAATTGCTCATCAAATTCAAACTGTGGTAATGGACAAAACAGGAACTATTACAGAAGGAAAACCAAGAGTTACAGATATGTTAACTAATGGCATAGATGAGCTGGAAATGTTAAAAATAGCTGCGTCGGCAGAAAAAGGATCAGAACATCCATTAGCAGATGCAATAGTTGAAGAAGCAAAAAATAAAAATCTTCAATTATATAGTGTAACTAATTTTGACGCTATACCAGGTCAAGGTCTCGAAGCTGAAATAAACAACAAAAAATATTATTTAGGCAATTTAAGGCTTGTTAATGAGCAGAAATTAAATATAAATGATTTTGAAGAAAAAAGTACAAAGCTTGCTGAAGAAGGAAAAACACCTCTTTATTTTGCAGATGAAAGCAATGTTTTAGGTATAATAGCAGTGGCGGATGTTGTAAAAGCAACAAGTCAAAGAGCCATAAAAGAATTTGAAGCAATGGGAATTGAAGTTGTAATGCTTACGGGAGACAATAAAAAAACTGCTGAAGCTATTAGAAAACAACTGGGTATTACAAGAGCCATTGCAGAGGTACTTCCTCAGGACAAGGAAAGAGAAATAAGAAAAATTCAGGAACAAGGCAAAAAAGTTGCAATGATTGGCGATGGAATCAATGATGCACCGGCGCTTGCAAGAGCTGACGTAGGTATTGCCATTGGAGCAGGAACAGATGTTGCAATAGAATCAGCAGACATAGTATTAATAAGAAGTGATTTGCTGGATGCTGTTACTGCAGTTCAATTAAGTAAAGCTACAATAAGAAATATAAAACAAAATTTATTCTGGGCATTTATTTACAATTCAATAGGAATACCATTGGCAGCCGGAGTATTTTACAACATACTTGGATGGAAATTAAACCCTATGTTTGCTGCAGGTGCCATGAGCTTAAGTTCGGTTTCTGTAGTATCAAATGCCTTGAGGCTTAAGTTCTTCAAGCCGGTGAGAATGACAGAAACAAAAATAGCAGAAATAAAAACAACAGATGACGCAGTCATAAAAAATGACTTGTTAAATAAATCAAATGATAATAAAAATGGAGGGAATAGAATGAATAAAGTTTTAAAAATTGAAGGAATGAGTTGCGGACATTGTAAAGCAGCTGTTGAAAAAGCATTGAAGGCAGTTGATGGTGTGGAAAATGCAGTTGTTGATTTAAACAACAAATCAGCAAGTGTTACATTAACTAAAGAAGTAAGCAGTGATGTATTATCAAAAGCAGTATCAGATGCAGGATATGACGTAACAGAAGTTAAATAAGCATAACCATCTTACTTACACAGCAAAAGGATCTCATTTATGAGGTCCTTTTGCTGTATTACGACATAATAAATTATTGAATTTTATTGAGAAAGTTTAACATATAAAACATAAAATTTAATGAACATTACATATAAATATGTTACAATATTTCAATATTATGATATGAAGGCGGAATATGAAAAATAAACTTATGGTTTTAACTTTAATACCTATATCTTTTATTCTTACAACATATGCAAAATTCAATTTAAGTTTTGCTGAATTTTATGCTGTAGAAATATATCCTGTATTTGCCGGAGCAATAAGTTTTTTCACTTCTAAAATTTCAGGTTCCTTAGCTGAAATAATAATTGCGGCATTAATAATTTTATTAATAATATATACGTTGAGTATGGCAATAAACAGTTTTAAGCATAAAACAACAAATTTCTTTAAAAATTATATTGCAAATATTGGTGTTGCAGTTTCGTGTATTTATTGTTTATTTGTATTGTTTTGTGGTTTGAATTATTACAGATATGAATTTACTCATTATAGCGGGCTTGTAATAGAGGAATCTTCAAAGGAAGAATTAGTAAATTTGTGTGAAATTTTAATTAATGATGCAAATGAAATGCGTGGTAAACTTAATACAAGCAATGACAATACAGCAGCACTTTATGATTACAATTATTACGGCACATCAAAAAGAGCTAAAAATTCATTTAATAGCATATCTGCTAAATATGAAATTTTAAAAGGAAATTATCCTGCTCCAAAACCTGTAAAGCTGTCGAAAATCATGTCTCATATGAACATAACAGGAATTTATTTTCCGTTTACTTTTGAAGCAAATGTTAATGTTGACATTCCACCATATCAAATTCCTGCAACAATGCTTCATGAGCTTGTGCATTTAAGAGGATTTATGAGGGAAGATGAAGCAAATTTTATTTCATATTTAGCATGCATTAATTCTGGTTATGATGATTTTGCTTACAGCGGAACTATGCTGGCTTTGACATACAGCATGAATGCACTATATGCTGAGGATTATGATTCCTTTGCAAAACTTTATGAAACATATTCTGAAGATGTAAAAAATGATATAGCATTTTCTAAAAACTATTGGAAGCAATTTGATACTAAAGTTGCAGAAATTTCAAGTAATATTAACGACACTTATTTAAAAGCAAACAATCAGGAAGATGGCGTTAAAAGTTATGGAAAAATGGTTGACTTGCTTTTAGCTTATTACAGAAATTTAGCATAATTAAATTATTATTGGGATAAACTAACATATACCAATGATGAAAGGAGATTATGTTATGTCAAAAATAAGTTGCACTGTAACAAATTGCTACTACAACAACAGACTGGGATGTTCTGCATCTGCAATTACTGTTGACGGGAAAAGTGCTGATGAAAGCCGTCGAACTTGCTGTGATACATTTATTGAACAGAAACCGGGAGTTAGAAGTTCTGTAAGTGAGCCGAGAAGTGATACAGATATAAAATGTGAGGCTGTAAAATGTGTTTTTAATAAATCAGAAACATGTAAGGCTACAAATATAGCAGTGAACGGAAAAAATGCACAAGCTACTGAGGAAACATGCTGCAGCACATTTAAAAGTTAATATAAAAATAAATTCAAAAAAGGATGCCGCAAGCATCCTTTTTTGTTTAATATATTCTGTAAAGTGGTATAATAAAAGGAACAAAACAATAAATAGAAACGTCTAAATAGTAAGAAATATTAAAAATAAATTTACAATAAGGAGGCGCAATTTATGAAAACAAAAAAATTATTTGCAAAAATATCTATGATTTCAATTGTTCTCATATGCTGCTTTACCATTGCAGCCTATGGGGAAACAAATAATGTAACAGTGTATGTGGATAATGAAAAGATTGAATTTGATGTAAATCCATTTATTGAAAACGGTAGGACTCTTGTTCCTTTAAGAGGTGTATTTGAAAAACTTGGTGCTGAAGTTGACTGGAATAAAAATATTTCAGAAGTTGTAATCATGGATGAAAATAACGAAATTGAAATGCTTCTGGGAAATGATAAAGTTATGGTAAATGGCGAAATCAATAATATTGATGTACCGACAAAAATGATTAACAGCAGAACCTTTGCTCCCCTAAGATTTATAAGTGAAAAACTAGGACATGATGTAACGTGGGATGCAAGCACAAACTCTGTATATATAACAAGAAATAGTACGATTCCTGTAAGCAGAAATATGGTTGCAGCAGTTGGCTCAAAGGAAAACTTAATTGCTCTTTTGGAATACAACTCGAAACTTTACAATTACATATGGATGGAAAGAGGAGTTGCTTTAACAGATGATGCAGTTTCAATTGATAAAGATTCTGAAACTGTTTCTGAATCACCTCAAGCTGAATCTTCTCAACAAGACAGTTCAGATACAAACAATCAGGTGGAAGGTGTTCAGGAAGGAGATATTATTAAAAATGACGGAAAACACATTTTTATTAATTCTGAGGGCGAATTAAAAATAATTGATTCGGATCCAAATAATTTAAGAATTATAACAACTGTAAATATTCCCGAAAATACAAGCATAAGTGAAATTTTCATAACCGGGGGCAAGCTGGTTGTAATAGGTCAAAATAATTTTTATCATATAATGAACAAGTATGATGAATCAGCAGATACAGTTAAGTCTGTTGAATCAATTAAAGCTGACTCAATTATGCCTCCAAGATATTATGAGGACAGAACAAATGTATTGATTTATAATATTGAAAATATAGAAAAGCCTGTTTTGGAAAGAGAATTTTTGTTTGACGGCAACTATTTATCAGGAAGAGCAGTTGATGACAGTCTATATTTATTAAGTTCAAAATATATAAATTTTACATATGACTTGTATAACAAAGAAGATATACCTCTTCCATATTATACTGATGTTTTATTAAATGAAAAGCATGAATTTGGATATGACGAAATTAAATATTTCCCTAATTACATTGATTCAAGATACATGTATACTATTGGAATTGATTTGTCAGATAAATCCGTAAAACCGGATGTTGATGTGTATTTAGGCGGATCTGATACTATTTATGTTTCTACAGACAGTCTGTATGCAGCTGTCGCTGATTATTCATACGACAATTCAATTTCTCAGACTGAATTATACAGCCCTGAATATTCAGCCAGCACTGTAGTGTATAAGTTTGAAATTGAAAATGGAAGTATTAATGTTGCTTCTCAGGGAAAAGTTCCCGGGACAATCATTAATCAATTTTCCATGGATGAACATAAAAATATGTTTCGTATAGCTACAACAACAGGTGAAATGTGGAGAGATACATCTAAAAACAATGTGTATATATTAGATGAAGGGTTAAAAATTATAGGCAGACTTGAAGGATTGGCTCCTGGAGAAAGAATTTACAGCACACGATTTGCAGAAGACAGAGTTTATATGGTTACGTTTAAACAAGTTGACCCATTGTATGTAATAGATACATCAAATCCTTTAAAACTGGAAGTAGAAGGAATGCTTAAAATTCCCGGCTACAGCACATACCTTCATATGGTTGATGAAAACCATATACTTGGTTTTGGTTATGAAACAGAAGAAAGCCAGTGGGGCGGAACAGTTACAGGTGGTTTCAAATTATCAATGTTTGATGTTACAGATGTAAACAAACCAAAAGAAACATATACAGAAGTCATAGGAAAACAAGGCACATATTCCGAACTTCTTTATAATCATAAAGCTTTGATGTTTTCATTAAGCAAGGGTTTGATGGCATTTCCCATTAACATAACAACCGAAAATTATACAACAGATTTTAATGGAGCATATGTATATAATGTGAGCAGTGAAGGCATAAACTTAAAAAATAAAATCAGCCATATGGACGAAGAATCTTATTATTATGGAAATGAAATTAAAAGAATAATTTACATTGGTGATTATCTGTATACTTTATCTGAAAATAAAATGCAGGTTCACAGCATTGAAAACAATAAAAAAATAAGTGAGTTAATTATTAAACAATGATTTGATTATAGTGACAACAATGGGCGATAATTCCTGTTGCTGTCACTATTTTTATACATTGGGAATACCTTCTGCCAAAATATGATTGATAAAACAATTGATGAAATAACTTACAAGGTGAACGAGACTGCAATTTTGTTATTGATATTATTTAATTTATTTGATATTATAATTTAGGGTGATAAATATGAAAAAAATTATTCCTTTAATATTAACAGGAATTTTAATTTTTGCTTTTTTTACCGGTTGTGAAAAACAAAATCAAGAACCGGAAACAGAAAAAGTATATGAAAAGTACAGTTCTACTTTTTTAGATACATTTGATACAGTAACTCAAGTGGTGGGTTATACTGAAACAGAAGAAGAATTTAACGGGTATGCAGAAAAAATTCATGACAGGATGTTAAAACTTCATAAATTATACGATAAGTATAATGACTATGAAGGAATTAACAACATAAAAACAATAAATGACAATGCCGGAGTGCAGCCTGTAAAAGTAGATAAGGACATTATCGATTTAATCATTTTTGCTAAAGATATGTATGAAAATGTAGGAAAACAAACAAATATTGCAATGGGTTCTGTACTTGAAATCTGGCATGATTACAGAGACGAGGCGGAGGCAGATCCGGCAAATGCCAAAATACCTCCAATGGATATTTTGCTTGCAGCAAACGAACATACAGATTTAAACAAAGTAATGGTTGATGTGGAAAACAGCACAGTGTATCTGGATGATCCTTTAATGAGTTTGGATGTTGGAGCAGTAGCAAAAGGTTATGCAACTGAAGTAGTTTGTCAGGAAATAATTAATGAAGGTTTTACTTCCGGAATTATAAGTGCAGGCGGAAATATAAGAACATTTGGCAAACCTCTAGATGGAATCAGAAACAAGTGGGGTGTGGGTATACAAAATCCTGACAGTGTAATAGGCAATTCGGAAGAAAGTGTATTGGAAACTATTTTTACAAATGATACTTCAGTAGTAACAAGCGGTGATTATCAAAGGTTTTATATGGTAGGCGATAAAATCATTCATCACTTGATAGATCCGAAAACATTAATGCCTGGTGATTATTTCAGAGCAGTTTCAATACTTGCAGAAAATTCAGGCGAAGCAGACTTTTTATCAACTACTGTGTTTTTGCTTCCATATGAGGAAGGTAAAGATTTAGTGGAGTCATTAGACGGTGTGGAAGCTTTGTGGATTTTTAAAGACGGAACAATAGAAGTTACTGATGGTATGAAAGAAATTATGAAAAGTTATGGTGCTTCCGGAGCAGACGGTAACTAACAGCTGCAATTATGTTGTATATAAGCTGTTTAATTAATGGAGAATACAAATGAAAAAATCGAATTTTTTTGCTTTTATATCAAGAATGAAATATATAAACAGATGGGGACTCATGCGCAATATTAAAGATGAAAATGTGTCGGAACACAGTCTTGATGTTGCAGTAATAGCTCATGCTTTATCAATAATTCAGAAAAAACGATTAAACATAGATGTTAATCCTGAAAAAATTGCATTATATGCTATTTATCATGATGCTTCGGAAATATTTACAGGAGATATGCCAACTCCGGTTAAATATTTTAATTCTGTTATAAAAACTGCATACAAGGAAGTTGAACTTACAGCCAACAAAAAACTTCTTAATTTACTGCCTGATGATTTTTATGAGGATTATGAAGCAGTCTTGATACCAAGAGAAGAAGAGTCGGAAATATGGAAAACTATAAAAGCTGCAGATAAAATAAGCGCTTATATTAAATGTATTGAAGAAGAAAAATCGGGCAACAAGGAATTTTTAAAAGCAAAACAATCAATATTCAATGAAATAAGCAACATGGACAGAGAAGATGTGAAAATATTCATGAATGAATTTTTAGATGGATACAGTCTTACTTTAGATGAAATGAACTAAATGATATAGTATAAAACAAAGTTATAATCGAAATTTTGGTTATAACTTTGTTTTATTAGACTGAAAAGATTTAAATTGTTATACTTAAAGAAAAATGCGAAGGTAATATTATGAATAAATATAATTATATGACTTTTAAATCTGTTTCATATGCAATGAAAGTTGAAACAGTATTAAAAAACTGTAATATAAAATATAAGATTATACCAGTTCCAAGAAGCATAAGTTCAAGCTGTGGTTTGTGTGTAAGATTTTCCAAGGAAGATATGGATAATTTAAAAAATATTATTATACAAAAAAGCTTGGTTTATGACAATATTTATATGGACATTTAGCTATA
>JBASLQ010000392.1:0-4662 GCA_049656425.1 Sedimentibacter sp. | reverse complement strand
AGTAAAAGCCATAGACGGGCTGTTGACAATAGGCAAAGGACAGCGTATGGGCATATTTGCAGGAAGCGGTGTAGGAAAAAGCACATTGCTTGGAATGGTAGCAAAGAATGTTAAAGCAGATATAAATGTTATTGCTCTGGTTGGTGAAAGAGGAAGAGAAGTAAGAGAATTCATTGACAAGGATTTAGGAGAAGAAGGCTTAAAAAGATCTATTTTAGTAATAGCAACATCAGATCAGCCGGCGATGCTTAGAGTTAAGTGTGCGCTTGTTGCAACAACAATAGCTGAATATTTCAAAGATCAGGGAAAAGATGTGCTCCTTATGATGGATTCCCTAACGCGTTTTGCAATGGCACAAAGGGAAATAGGTCTTGCCACCGGTGAACCTCCTGTAGCAAGGGGATATACACCATCAATATATGCTGAACTTCCAAAACTTTTAGAAAGAAGCGGAAATTTCAACACCGGTTCAATAACAGGAATTTATACAGTATTAGTTGAAGGCGATGATACAAATGAGCCAATTTCAGACACAGTACGAGGAATAGTAGACGGTCATATAGTTTTGACAAGAAAATTAGCAAATTCAAATCATTATCCTGCAATTGACATTAATGGAAGTATATCAAGACTTATGAATGATATAGTCAGCAAAGGACAAAATGATGGTGCAAAAAAAATAAGAGATATATTGTCAGTATATTATGCAAACTATGATTTGATATCTATTGGTGCTTATAAGAAAGGTACTAATTTAAAATTAGATGAAGCAATAAGTAAAATTGACAAAGTAAACAAATTCTTAGTTCAAGGCGTAGATGATAAATATACGTATGATGACGTGCTTAAATTAATGGAAGAAATTTAAAATGCATGGAATGACAACTGTCGTTCTGAAAACTAAAAGGAGCGTTAAATGAAAAAATTTATATTTTCATTGCAAAAAGTATTAGAAATAAGAGAGCAAATTTTAGAAAATTCAAAAGTTGAACTAAGCAATCTAAATCATGATTATAGAAACATGGAACTAGGCATAAAAAATTTAAAAGACAAATTCGCTTCTGTAAATAATGAGTTCATTGAAAAATCAGCTGTAGCTATTTCTGTTGGAGAAATGTCATACTATAAAATTTATATGAACAGCATTTTAAAGCAAGTTGAAAGCAAAGAAGAAGAAAAAGAAAATTTATTAAAAAAGATAGAAGCAAAAAGACAAGAAATTGTTAATAAAAAAATGGAAATATCCAGCCTTGAGAAATTAAGAGAAAATGAATACGAAAAATATAACAGTGCTATGGCGAAAAGCGAAGAAATATTTATTGAAGAATTTGTATCTAATAAAAGCATGACAAAAAGATATGCAATATAAATTATTTTACATTGAAAGGGGGTGAGAAAATGAATGTGAATATGAATTTAATTAATTTGCTGACAAGTCAGCTTCAAAGTAATGCAGTGCAAAATAACAATCAATTTATAAACATCGACAAAGGTGCATTTGTTAACTTGTTAAATATGGTAATGGCAGAAAAAGGTACAACAAACCCTGCGGAACTTTCTAGTATAACTGACTTAAATGCAAATACAAATGTAAATACAAATTTGATGGAATTGTTGTTAGTAAACAATGAAAATAATTTTTCTGATGTAGCTGATAGAAGTATCTCTGATGATAAAGTAATTTGTTGTTTTGAAGAATTAAACAAAGATGAAAAACAAGAATCAAAAAAAGTAAATGAAAATTTAATTGGATGGTTTAGCGGATTTAATTTCGCGAATACATTGATAAACAATCTTGATGTTGAAACAACTGATGCCGCTGCAGGCATAATAAATTTATATTATGATAAAAACATAAAAAATATAATATCTTTTGTAAAGCCGAATGAATTTGCAAGCATAAAAGATGTTACGTCAGATAATCAACAAGTTATTAATGATAATGCAGCAACATCAGATATTGAAATTCCAATAAAAGAAAATATTCAAGATATAAGTTTTTTAGCTGAAAAATTAATAACTCAAGTAGAAAGTTACAGAAATAAAGTTAAAGATGAAAGAAATATTCAGTTGGAATTTACAGAAAACAACAAACCAGTATTGGAAGGTTACAACAAAATTATTGAAGTAAGTGATGAATCATCACAAATTAAAAATCCAGTTCTATCTCAAGTCGAAGATAAAATTGTTTATATGTCTAGTGGAGAAACAGAAGGAACAAAGCATGTTACTATGGAACTAAACCCTGAAAATATGGGAAAAGTCGACATAAAAATGACCTTTGAAAACAATAAAATAACAGTTGAAATTAAGGTATCAAACGAAGAAACACAAAAAATATTGTCTTCAAATTCAGAGGAACTTGCTAAAGTTTTGAATAAATCAGCAGAAACAAGTGTCACTGTTATAGTAAAGCCTTATGAATCCCAATATGGACGAAATCCTTTAGACTATGACAGTCAAAACAACAGACATGGAAGACAACGAAACAACAACGATTATTACTATGATAATAATAATGATGACAGCGAAGAAGACAGTGTGTTTTCGCAAATTATAAATTTAAGAGCTTTAAAATTAAACAATGCTGTATAGGAGGTAAAATGGAGATAAATGCTTATAATTCAAATTATGTAAACAGTACCGGCACAAGTAATTTGAACGTACAAACAGATAGTGAATCTTTAGATATGCAAGACTTTTTGGACTTGTTAGTTGCACAAATGACAAATCAAGACGTAATGAATCCTATGGAAAACACAGAATTCATATCACAGATGGCTCAATTTTCATCTTTGCAAGCAATGACAGACTTATCTGAAATATCCATGCAAGGACAGGCTACATCACTTATCGGAAAAAATGTTATAGTTGCAAGTTATAACAGTTCCGGAGAAATGGAAATACAAGAAGGCGTTGTTCAAAGTGTTACTATTTTCGGCGGAGAAACAAAACTTTATGTTAATGACAAAGAGTATGATTATTCAAACGTAATGGAAATAACGGGAACAAAAGAAACAGAAGAAGTTGATCCTGTGCAGGAATTGATGGGACAAATTTTGGAAGGAATAAACAGCATAAATGATGCTCTTAGCAAAGATGAAAGCGAGATTTCAGTAATTGAATAATAGGGCAGCAATAAGGCTGTAAGGTGGTGTTAAAATGACTGATATAAATTTCATTAGAAAAATCAGCAACTTAAATAATAATATTCAACTAAATACTAATGTTAAAGACAAGGAAAATATTAACTCGACTTTCAAAGATATTTTAAATGAAAAGTACAAAGAAAAAGATACAGTTGAAAATGAAGTAGTATTTTCAAAACATGCAAATGAAAGAATAAAAGAAAGAAATATTGATGTCAGTTCTGAAGTAACCGATAAGTTAAATGAAGCAGTTGAGCAGGCTAAGGACAAGGGATTGAAAAATGTGCTTGTAATGATAGATAATCAAGCTTTCATAGTAAGTACAATGAACAACAAAGTAATAACTGCTGTTAACAGTGATGAATTAAAAGAAAATTTATTTACAAATATCGATGGAGCTGTAATAAAATAGCCGGTCCTTTTAAGGAGGCTAAAGTCTGAATGTTTGAAGGACTTAATCAGCTAATAAAAAAAAGGAGAATTATTAATTATGATGAAAGCACTTTATTCTGGTGTATCAGGAATGAGAAGTCACCAGACAAAAATGGACGTAATAGGTAACAATATAGCAAATGTAAATACGAATGGATATAAAACACAAAGAGCAACATTCAGGGATGTATATTATCAGACGGTCAGCAATCCAAGCCAGGCATCTAACGGCATTGGCGGAACAAATTCATCACAGGTTGGATATGGAGTTCAGGTTGGCTCAATCGACACTATTCATACATTATCCGGATATTCACCAACAAATAAGGAAAATGACTTATATATAAATGGAGATGGATATCTTAAAGTTCAAGATGCCAGTGGCAATATGTACTACACCCGTTATGGAGCTTTGAATTTTGATTCACAAGGACAGCTTGTAGATTCAAACGGATCGATTGTTTTAGGTTTAAATGGAAATGAAACGGCAGCATCAAATGCTACTATTCCAGAAGCTTCACTTGAAGCAATTGATATAGATATAGATAATTATAATAATATTACAATAAACTCTGACGGTACAATAACTGGAGTAAAATCAGGAACTGATACAATAGAGACATTAGGACTTATAGCTATTGCAACAGTTCCAAACCAAGCAGCATTGACACTGGAAGGAAGCTCATACTATACTGCCGGAAACAATACAGGAACAATAACATACCATGCTGCTGGACTTGGAGGATCAGGTGCATTAGTAACAGGTGGGCTGGAAATGTCAAATGTTGACTTGGCAAATGAATTTTCAGATATGATTATTACACAAAGAGGTTTCCAAGCTAATACAAAAATAATATCAGTAGTAGATCAAATGTTAGAGGAACTTGTTAACTTAAAGAGATAGTAATTAACAATGGAAGAGCGATAGATAAGCAATTGGAAAAAGATAATAAATTTAATCCATTGCGGCTCTATTGCTTAATCATTGTGAATAGAGGAATTGAATATGCACACAAATATTTTGTGAATATATTTAATACTTTTATTAAAATTTTATGGAGGTAATATGATTGAAGTAGTA
>JBASLQ010000391.1:0-2308 GCA_049656425.1 Sedimentibacter sp. | reverse complement strand
GGTAGATGTAACCGCCTGTTAATAAA
Organism: Sedimentibacter sp.; assembly: GCA_049656425.1. Lineage (GTDB taxonomy): Bacteria > Bacillota > Clostridia > Tissierellales > Sedimentibacteraceae > Sedimentibacter. The sequence goes on along the minus strand of JBASLQ010000391.1, from coordinate 2,282 downwards.
ATAATGATTGTTGCAACCAAAACCAGCCCGCCTCGCTTGAATATTTTGGTTTTATTTCTCTTGTTCATCTGCTACCTCCTCAATTTTAACAAACTTCTATTTTCATCAAAATCAGTAATAACCCTTATACATACTCCCACTCATATTTTCGACAAAAGTACGCAGATTTCGACGTGCCTTAAGGATACAAAAAAGATGCCGTACAAACCTGATTCCACCTTGGTAGCAGTTTAAAGATCATTGCCGTACACCCTACAACAAAGGCCGATACAGGAGCAAACAGAGGGCAACAAAGGCGAAAGAACCGCACCGCTCTTCGTGAACAGCACGGTTCTTTTTGCAGAATATTCACATCACATATTAAACTGCTGCCCACAGCTTTGCAGTTCCCCCTGCTTTGGCTTCTGCCCGTCCAGTTTCATAAGTTGTTCCATGCTGTAATCAATGATTTTTGCCTTTCGCTCTGAAATTAGCGCAGTATAAAACTCCTTTTGTACTGGAAGTAGCGTCGGTGTTTCATTAATAATCGTGCTTATTTTTTCCATATCAATCCGTGCAGAAACTCTCTGTAGTGCCGCAGTACAATCTGGATTTTTCATAGAAGATATAAACTCAAAGTAAGAAATTTTCTTTCCATCTTCCTCAATGGATGAGGCAGGGAAAACATAGACCCGTCTGTCAATCTCATCCTCACTGTTCAGGACAGCCTCCATATCCTTAGTTGCAAGCTGTGGGTAAAGACAGGAACCGCAATCATAAACGGGAGCAATTTCCGCCGTCTTAGACTGTTCATCTACAAGAATTCCCCAATTGCCATTGTGCCTGTCAAAATTACCAAGCAGGGCATCAGCTATAAACATATCCCAAAAGAAATCCCGAAGCCGATCCGGTGGCAGAAGCGTCTGCTCGTCTATTGCCTGTATGATGGTAGAAAGCTCCTTGCCATATCCATTCTGTTCACTGTTGATACAGGTATTCTTCAGATGTGCAAACTCAATGAGTCTTTTGCCTCCTTCGGTAAAATCTCCGCAGGCCACTACCACTTTTTCTTTCCCACGCCGATCAGTATAGGTTCCAAGCAGGGTTTCCTGAGTTTTGAATCCGAGGGATGCAAAAATATGACACGCGAGATATTCACTGATACATCCGTTGGTGTAACTCATGGCCTTATTGCGGCTAGGGACAGGCGGGAATTTAAGCATATAGCTATTTTCCTCATAAAGAATATTGATTTTATTCCCATTTGCCCCGCCGTAGGCTCTGAATTTATTTACTTCACACAATGTAAAATCAATCATTTACACCATCCTCCCTTCCCTCTGTGCCAAGATATTTTACACGTAGATAGCTTGCCTGTTCCTCCGTAATTAAGCCAGCCCAAAGGTCGGCATTAATGGCCCCATATAGCTCATTCCACAGGCAGTCAAGATATAGTGCCTGCTCCTTTTCGCCTTGTAAATAATCTTTTATTGCTTTTTGGACACTCTTTGATAACCCGGTTTCCAGGTAATTTTTTTTGTTAGGTTTTCCGGATGCTGTGTCTTTTTCCGCTTCTGTTTCCAGCGCTAGCAGTTCCTCAATGGACAGACCAAGTGCTTTGGATAATTTAGAAAGTGTTCCTGCACCACATCGTTCCAGATGAGTTTTCCCAGAATAAATATCTGCGAGAGTTGCCCATGGAATCCCGCTGATTTTCGATAAACGATAACGGGACATTTGCATATCACTCAAAAGCTGTTGTATTGTCATTTTCATCACCTAACTTCATTATATCGGTGTTCCGATATAATGTCAAGGGAAGTCATAAACGCTCCGATTATAAATAACATACAATGTTATTTTGAGTTTACATTCATCATTTCTTAATCACTAATTTTTGCAGTTCCTCAAAAAAATAAAGCCACTAAACAAAAATGCTAATCCATCTTTGAATTAGCAGCCTTTCTGTTTATATCTTATTGATAATTGTTAGCATATCACAGGCTCAGTCATTCGGAAATGCCTTTTCTCATTTGACCTTTTACAGAGCAATAAGCTATCAAGTGTTGCTATTCCTGCAATTAGGGGCAATGTCATCTTTTTTATCTCCTCAAGGGTCACAATAGTTTCGGTTGCGGCAAATCCGCCCAAAGTCCTTATCTATCAATGCTTTTGCCAAATTCAAGCAAACAGCAACATTCTGTATGCCTTGTGGCGGTGATAATGATGCCGCTTAAAGATGGTGGGGCCTTGACGGGAGTTATTTTTGATCTTTCTCAAGACTGTTAATGAGACGGACCGCC
>JBASLQ010000390.1:0-2075 GCA_049656425.1 Sedimentibacter sp. | reverse complement strand
CGATGGGAACTGTGCCATAACGGGAAGCAATCATTTGAGCTATTCCGCAAGGTTCGCTTATGGAGGGCATAAGCAAAAAGTCGGAACCTGCATAAATTTTTCTTGCAAGATCAGAATTAAAGTCTATTCTTGCTGCCACTTTTTCATGATAGCTGTCTTGCAGTGATTTGAAATAAAGTTCATATCCATGGTCGCCTTTTCCAAGAATTATAAATTGAACTTTTTCTTTTAAAACGTCTTCAATACCATGTATTACTAAGTCAAAACCCTTATGTTTCACAAGCCTTGATATTATTCCAATGACAGGTATATTTTCATCCTGAGGAAGTCCTGCCATTAACTGCAGATTTAATTTATTCACAGATTTATTCTTTAAATTATTTTTGCTGTAATTTTCAAACAATGCATCATCATTTTCCGGGTTATAAAAATCTGTGTCAATTCCATTTAATATACCTCTTAATTTAAAACTATTTTTTCTGATAATCGGAGCAAGGCCGTGAGCATAATAATCATCAAGTATTTCATTTGAATAGCTTTCACTCACTGTGCTTATAATATCGCTTGTTTCCAATGCACCTTTTAGCAAATTTATTGAGCCATTATATTCAATTATTGATTTTTCTTTTCCATGCAAATCAAATACATCTTCAGCAATATTCAAATCATAAACACCTTGATATTCAATATTATGAATTGTAATAATTGATTTAATGCTGTTGTATCCCGGATAGCTGCTATATTTTGTTTTCAGATAAATTGGAACTAAAGATGTCTGCCAGTCGTTGGTATGTATTATGTCAGGCATAAAATCAATCATATTCAATATATATAAAATTGATTTTGAGAAAAATGCAAATCTTTCACCATCATCAAAATATCCATAACAATCACTTCTGTTGAAATAGTATTCATTATCAATAAAATAATATGTAACATCATTGACTTTTTTCTTGAATACTCCGCAGTACTGCTGCCTCCATGCAAGTGGAACAGAAGTTTTTCCTATGAATTCAAAATCACTTCTGTTATATATTCCTTGGTACAAAGGCAATATTACTCTTATATCTATTTTATTTTTATATTTTTCTGCCAAAGCTTTGGGAAGCGAACCTGCAACTTCTCCAAGACCTCCTGTAGCAATAAATGGAGCGGCTTCAGAAGCCGCATATAATATTTTCATTACACTCATTTAATCACCCCTATACAACTGAATGGTTTTTAATAAAAAATGGACAATTAGAGTATCCCAACAGCACATGATCATTATTAACATAAGCATATGTGTCTGTTACGATTGAGTCTAGTTGTGCATTTTCGCCTATTGTACCATGCAGCATAATGATGGAATTTTTAACAACAGCATTTTTACCGATGGTTACACCTCTGAAAATAATTGAGTTTTCAACGGTTCCTTCAATTATACAACCGCTTGCTACCAGTGAATTTTTAACATTTGCATCTTTACAATATTTTGTAGGAGTAGAATCTTTTGTCTTTGTATATATAGGACCTGTTTTAGCATAAAAAAGACTTTGCAGTTTTTCTATGTTTAAAAGTTCCATACTGTTGTCATAATAGCTTTGCAGCGAATCAATATGTGCGTAGTATCCATTATATTCGTAGCCGTAAATTCGAAGAGAATGAACTTTTGATGCTAAAACATCATAGCTGAAATCTTTATAATTCCTTGCTATTGCATCATAGATGATAGATTCAAGAAAATCCTTATTCATAATCCATGTGTTTAAACCAACGTTATGTGTTCCATTTGTAATAGGATAAACTAAAATATCATCAGCTCGGCCATCATTATCAAATTCATACAAAATTTTATGAATTGAACTGTTCTTTTTTAAAATCGACTTAGTATATACAGCTGTAATATCAGAATTTTTTGCTTCATGATAATTAATGACTTCATTGTAATCAATATTATAAATCATATCGCAATCTGACAAAATAACATACTTTTCCTTAGAAGATGAAATGTAGTCCAATACTCTTTTTAAAGCATCAAGCCTCCCTTTAAAAAGTCCGTGGTTTTCTCCCACAGCATAAGGAGGAAATATAAG
>JBASLQ010000389.1:0-17463 GCA_049656425.1 Sedimentibacter sp. | reverse complement strand
GGATAAGCGAACTATTTTCGTCAAACATTTCTTTTTTTTATAAGATCCTTCGCTCCGCTCAGGATAAGCGACCAACACCAAATTTTAAAAACCGAAAATTTGGGTTGTCTGCTTATTTTGAACGGTATTCATCAAAAGCAGCTTTTGTTTTTTCTTGTTTTTCTTCGATTGCTGCTTTGACCATCAAGTCCTTGACTTTCATCAACCTTGTTTGATTTCCTCTTTCATTTTCATCAAGCTTCATTTGAATGTACTTGATAGTTTCCTGAAATTGAGGAATCATAACATATTCGAGAGCATTTACTCTTCTTCTTGTTCTTTCAATTTCTGCTGCAAGAAGTTGAACCTCTTTTTCTACTGCAGCCAACTTAAGCAATTCAGGGAAAATTTCTGATAAATTTTCAATTGCATTGTCAAGTTCTGCTGAAGTGTTGGCAAATCCATATGGATAAATGTTTGAAGTATCATCTGTTGTAGTTTTAAAATCGAATACAGGAACATCAACACTCATTACATTTTTATTGCCTACTTCAATAGAAACTCCCTGCTTAGGATACATCAATGCTTCATCTAAAACCTCTGAAGACATGACCGCGCTGGCTATTACAAAATTGGAATAAACATCTCCAATATGTGCTTCAACTTGCTCTCTTAAAACTTTATTTTCTCTGGCAAGCTCCAAGAATTGTTTCATAAGCTCATCACGATTGTCCTTCAGCATTTTATGACCCTTTACGGCCACTTTTAAACGCTTTTTCAGAGAGGTTAATACCATTCTGGTCGGATTTACATTTAACCTTGCCATGCTTGATCACCCCTCATTTATTCATTTTTCGGATAATATTTTTCTATATAAGCATCTCTTATACGTTTTAATTCGCTCTTTGGAAGAAGCGTCAACAAATCCCAGCCTATTGATAAAGTTTCTTCAATAGTTCTGTTTGTATCATATCCTTGTGATACATATTTCTTTTCAAATTCATCTGCGAATTTAGCATAAAATTTATCTGTGTCGGAAAGAGCAGCTTCACCAAGTATTGCCATAAGTTCTTTAGATTCTTTTCCTCTTGCATAAGCTGCAAAAAGCTGATTTAATACGTCAGAGTGATCTTCTCTTGTTTTTCCTTTACCTATACCTTTATCTTTCAAACGTGACAAAGATGGAAGAACATCGATTGGAGGTTTAATATTTTTTCTGTATAATTCACGAGAAAGCATAATTTGTCCTTCTGTAATGTATCCTGTCAAGTCTGGAATAGGATGTGTTTTGTCATCTTCAGGCATTGTAAGTATAGGAATCATTGTTATTGAACCATCAATATCTCTTTTTCTTCCAGCTCTTTCATAAATGCTTGCCAAGTCAGTATATAAATATCCAGGATATCCACGCCTTCCTGGAACCTCTTTACGAGCTGCTGAAACTTCACGAAGAGCTTCCGCATAGTTTGTTATATCTGTAAGGATTACAAGAACGTGCATTCCTTTTTCAAATGCTAAAAATTCTGCTGCAGTAAGTGCCATACGAGGAGTTGAAATACGTTCGATAGCAGGGTCATCAGCCAGGTTCATGAACAATACTGTTCTGTCAATTGCCCCTGTTTTTCTAAAGTCAGAAATAAAGAAATCTGCTTCTTCATATGTGATTCCAATTGCTGCAAAAACAACGGCGAACTTTGAATCAGTTCCCAAAACTTTAGCTTGACGTGCTATTTGCGCAGCAAGCTCTGCATGAGGCAAACCCGAGCCTGAGAATATAGGCAATTTTTGACCTCTTACCAATGTATTCAATCCATCTATTGCAGAAACGCCTGTTTGAATAAATTCATCAGGATAATCCCTTGCAGAAGGATTCATTGGCAAGCCGTTAATATCCATTCTCTTTTCTGGTATTACTTCGGGACCGTTGTCAATAGGTCTTCCTAGACCATCAAATACACGACCCAGCATATCATATGATACTGCTAACTCCATACCTCTTCCAAGAAATTTAACTTTGCTTTCTGCAAGGTTAATTCCAGCTGAGCTTTCAAATAACTGAACCAAAGCATTGCTTCCGTTGATTTCAAGAACTCTGCAGCTTCTTGTTTCTCCATTGGGAAGTTCTATTACTCCCAGTTCATCGTATGCTACATTTTCAACATTTTTAACAAGCATTAAAGGTCCTGCTACCTCAGAAATTGTTTTATATTCTCTAATCATGCTACTCGACCTCCTTGCTTGCAACAAGAGCTGATATCTCTGTTTCAATTTGCTTTTTGATACTCTCAAATACTTCTTTAATATCTTTTTCTTCAGTATATTTAAATCTTCCTATTTTTTCTTTTGCAGGAAGATCTGCCAATGCTTTAAAGTCAGCTCCATCGTTTAATGCTTCTACTCCATCATAATAATACTTCAAAATAAGTGTTAGCATTTTATGCTGCTTATCAAGCGATGTATACGTATCAGTTTCATGGAATGCATTTTGATGCAAATAATCTTCTCTTATAGAACGCGTTACTTCAAGCTTCATTCTGTCTACAACTGATAATGAGTCAACACCAACCAGCTGAACTATTTCATTTAACTCTGCTTCTTCCTGCAGTAATTTCATAGTTTCAGAACGCATTTCAGTCCAATCTTTAGCAACATTATCATCAAACCACTGGCTTAATCTATCTACATATAAAGAATAACTGTTTAACCAGTTTATAGCAGGAAAATGACGTCTGTATGCAAGTTGTGCATCAAGTGCCCAGAATACTTTTACTATACGAAGAGTTGCTTGTGATACTGGCTCTGAAATATCTCCTCCAGGAGGTGATACTGCTCCAATTGCAGATAATGTTCCTTCTCTGCCAACTGATCCTAAACTTATTACTCTTCCTGCTCTTTCATAAAATTGAGCAAGACGTGATGCAAGATATGCAGGATATCCTTCTTCACCAGGCATTTCTTCAAGACGTCCGGACATTTCACGAAGTGCTTCTGCCCAACGTGATGTGGAGTCTGCCATTAGTGCCACTGAATAACCCATATCTCTGAAATATTCTGCAATTGTAATACCAGTATAAATAGATGCTTCACGTGCAGCAACCGGCATATCAGATGTGTTTGCAATTAATACAGTACGTTTCATCAATGATTCGCCTGTTCTTGGATCCTTTAATTCAGGAAATTCCATTAAAACATCAGTCATTTCATTTCCACGTTCTCCGCAGCCTATGTAAACAACTATTTCTGCGTCTGCCCATTTTGCCAACTGATGCTGAACTACTGTTTTTCCGCTTCCAAATGGTCCCGGAACGGCTGCAACTCCACCCTTAGCAATAGGGAACAATGTATCAATAACTCTTTGACCTGTTACAAGCGGCTGTATTGGAACCAATTTTTCCTTATATGGTCGACCCTTTCTTACTGGCCATTTTTGCATCATTGTTAAATTAACAGTTTCGCCATTGTCCTTTTTAACAATATAAACTGTTTCTTCAACTGTAAAACTTCCGCTCTTAATTTCTACAATAGTTCCGTTGATACCGTAAGGTATCATTATTTTTTGCTGAACAACAATTGTTTCTTGTACTGTACCTACAATATCTCCGGCTTGAACTTTATCTCCTGCTTTCGCAACAGGTACAAATTCCCACTTCTTTTCTCTGTTCAGAGATGGTACACTTATTCCTCTTGTAATGTTAGGTCCTGCAATCTTCCTGATTTCTTCAAGAGGACGCTGGATTCCGTCATATATTGTTTCAATAAGACCAGGTCCAAGTTCAACTGACAACTGTGCTCCTGTTGTAACAACCGGAGCTCCTGGAGCTAATCCTGATGTTTCTTCATATACCTGTATTGATGCCATTTCACCACGCATCTCTATTATTTCACCAATCAGGCCCTGCTCGCTAACACGTACAACGTCGTACATATCTGCTTCTTTCATTCCTTCTGCAATAACCAGCGGACCGGATATTTTTACTACTTTACCTTGGCTCATTAAATAAATCACCTGCTTTCATTTTATAAAATTACTTAGTTTAGTCATTATTAAATAATATATCGGCACCAACTGCTTTTTCAACTGCTTTTTTAATATTTTGAATACCGATGCCAAGCGAACCTTTCATGCTTGGAATTGGAATTATTGCTGGCAGACGCATTTCATTATATTCATAAATAGTATCTTTAATTTCAGAATATACATTTTCTGTAATATAGATTATGGCATAATCATCCTTCACAACTTCATGAAGTGTATGTTTTGCTTCATCCTTCGTTGTGCAGTCAAATGTATCCAATCCAACAGCTTTGAAACCTAAGATACTTTGTTTATCTCCTATAACACAAATTTTATACATAAGTCTCTCTCAACCTCTCTCTAATAAGTTCCGGTGAGATACCTGCAAGCTTGCCAGCTAAAATAATTCTTGCAATTTTAATCTCATTGTCCTTTGCTATTAAGTAACCCACAAGAGGTTCAATTCCAAAAGGAACATATTTAGCAAATTTCACATGTTCGATAAGCTTGTTGTCCAACAGCTTTTCCAACGTTGTAAACATTCCGGTTTCTTTTAAAGCTTCCGTTCCATTTAGGAATAATTCCTTAAAATCATATGCAGAAAGTTGTTCTGCAAACTTTTCAAAAGGTTCATCATAATTCCTTATGAAAACTTGTTCATGTATTTTTCCGCCACTCAAGAATACCTTAGTAAAAAAATCCCATGATTTGTTCATTTTTTTGAGTCTTACATACGTCTTTAAATTAATTGTATCTATTTGCATTTTTACATAATCAATTATAAAATTACTTTTAGTGTTTTCTGCTGATTTGAGCATTTCATCATAACAATACTTGTCAAAAATGATATCAATAATTTGAGGATCACTTGTTTTGGGGAAAGTTTCAATTATTTCCTTTAATGCTTTTCCCATATTTTCTGTAAGTTGTGATAAATCTCTTTCTTTTACAGAATATTTAAGAACTTTTAAATCTATGGACCCTGTATCAACAAGACTATCAGAAGCATCTATTCCTAAGTATTCCGATTTCATGATTACTTTTAAATTATGATAATCATATGGATATAAAAACATATTAAAATAATCTAACTCAGGAGCAACAGATGTAATGAAGTCATATGTTTTTTTATGCTCATCAGTTAAAAGTTTTTCATAATCATCAGGTTCAACCATTTCATTTCCAGAACCGTAATTACAGTCATCCAAAACTCTTAAAGCATCTTCATTTGTTTTTGCATCAATCATTTTTTCTGCTCTTTCACGAGTAAGCATATTTTTTTCAATGCTCCGAACCCTTGCAGTAGAAAACAAATAATCTGTATCCTTAATCTTTGACAAAGCCATTCCTCCTTTCTAGCAGGATTTATTTAAAAAGCGCATTTGCAACTTCAAAAGTAAGTTCATCCTTTATGGAGTCTAATAATGTCTCAAAGGTACTGTTTATCTCAATATCTCCATTTTTTAGCACAAACCCTCCGCTTGATTGAACTGTCTTATTGCTTAATGCTATCTTTTCGCCCTTTAATCTATCATTGACAGCCCTTACAAGCTTTTCGCCAATTTTTTCCCTGTCTTGCTCATTTAAGATTACAGTTCCTTCACAATTTGGAACTTTAACAATTTCATCTGACAGGAAGCTAACATATTCATCTTCTGACATTTTTTTAAGTTTATTAAGGGCTGCATCAAAACCTTTTTTTATAGCTTCCTGCTTTGCAGAAAGCATCATTTTTCTTCCTTGAAGTTCTGCTGAAGATACTTTTCTGCTTTTTAAGTTATCAGCTTCTTTTTCTGCTTTTTCAGCCGCAGTTTTTTTTATAGACTCTGCTTCGTTTTTAGCATTGTTTATAATGTCTTGCTTTGTTTTTTCAGCATTCATAAGAGAAATTTCAGCGACGATGTCCGCATCACTTAAAATATTCGTTGTTATATTTTCAATGCTCATTTCTTCACATCCCTATTTATAAATTTTGAAACACATATTCTATTAACTAAATTGCAATTCCATTTATCATAAGGAATGAAATAAGGAGTGCCAAAACTGCATATGTTTCAACCATAGCAGCATAAACCATTGCTTTTGCTATTTCTTCTGGTCTTTTGCCTATAAGCATAATACCTGATGCTGCAACTTTACCTTGGTGTATTGCAGAAATTATACCCACTATACCAACAGGAAGAGATGCTGCTAAGAAATATCCACCTTGAGCTGCTGTTAATTCTGCCATGCTGCCACCTAATAATCCTATTTTATTTAGAATTATAAAAGCTATAAGAAGACCATATATACCTTGAGTTCCTGGCAGTGCCTGTAAAATCAATGTAGAACCAAATTTTTTAGGATCCTCAGCTACTACTCCAGCTGCAGCCTGACCTGCTATACCTACTCCTATTGCACTTCCTATACCTGCCAAAGCAGCTACTGAAGCGCCTAAAATTGCTAAAAAATTTCCACTTGTTAAAATGTTGTTCATTTAAATTTCCTCCTTAATTATTTTATTATATTTAGTTTTTTTGATCAGTGGATTAAAGGCTTCCCCTCCACCTTCATAAAATTTACCGAAAAATTCAACATATTGCAGTCTGGCTGCATGCACAAAAGCTCCCAGTGCATTAATAGCAATATTAAACGTATGTCCTATGACTAATACCACCACAAACATCAAAATACCAAAAATATTTCTTCCACCCATGGCACCTAATATACTTACAACTGATGAAACCACTCCAGTTGCCAGTCCTAAGGCTAACAGTCTTGAGTAAGAAAGAATATCGCTCAAGTAACCTGTTATGTTATATAAACTCATTACACCGCTGATTAACTTGTTGATAATACCCTTTTTTGCTCTTCCTTGTGTCAGTATTAATCCTAACGCAAATATTATTGTAATCCATTTTCCTACTGGTCCAGATCCAGGTATTATAGAATTTCCAAAAAGCCACATTGCAATTCCTATAATAAATCCATACCAAAAACCTATATCAAATACTGCATCCATTGGTTTGCCATCCCTTATGAGCATATAAGCCTGTATGGCCATACCTGTAAACAAATGTATAATACCAAAAACGAATGAGAATATCAACAAAGTCATTGGTTCTTCCATCGGATTAATCCAAAGAGGCTTGATTGTAAAATCAGAATTAAATAGCAGTTTAGCTACAGCAGGTACAGCATCTCCAAACCAGCTTCCAAACATAACACCCCAAGCTGCAGTAGATATGCCGCAATAGAAAAACATTTTAAGCATTTTTTGGATTGTACCTTCAAGTTTATATTTTTTTAAAACTACAAAGCATAAAATGGACATTATTAATCCATAGCCCACATCTGCAAGCATAAGACCAAAAAATATGCAATAGAAAGGAGCCATAAATGCAGTAGGATCTATATTAGATGATGAAGGCAGACTGTATAGCTCAGTAATTGATTCAAAAGGTTGTGCAAAAGAATTGTTTTTTAAAGCTATAGGAGTTTGTTCTCCTTCTTTTGGCTCTATAACCTCATACCAGCACTGATTTTTATTCAATACAAGCAGCACTTGCTCCTTGCTCATTTCTGGTATCCACCCTTCAATATAAAAAGTAGTTTCAGTTTTAAGCATATTGCCTAATATTTTGTTTTTGTCTCTTTCAATTACAAGATGGTCATAGTATATTTGGATTTCTTTCTTGTAAGGAACAAAAGCTTTTATACTTTTTTCTATTGCTTCTTTTTTTTCAGAAATGTCTTTTAATTTTTTCTCATACTGTACAATATTTTCTGCAGCAGTTCCTTCTAAATCTTTAAAAGCTGTTGTATTGAATCCATATTGTTTAAGTACTTCATAAATATCATCTTTTTCTTTAGTCAGGCAGATAATGGAAAAATAATACTGATCTTTGTCACTTCCAACAAGATCAAGATAACACCTGTTCGATTTTTGTTCCAAGTCGGCTTTTAATTTCTCAATGTCGGCTATATTTGGTACTACACCTGTAAATATACTGGTATATTTTGTTTCACATAATTCCAGAGGTATTTCGTAACTAACCCAAGGCCTTAAGCTGAGTATGGTTGCCTCAATCTTATTTTCCTCAGAACTAAGCTCGTTTAACGATTTATTCAATTCAAGTATACTAGTCACGTTTTCCTCTATTTTTTCGTAATTCAGTAACGCTTCGTCAAACTCTTTTGTTGATAAAGATCTTCTCGTGCTGAATAATGGTCTTTTGCTTGTGTCATACTTTTCAAGACTATTCAACACTTCGTTGATTTTAGCTACTTTTGCATCATAGTTTAACACTTCATTTTCATTGCCGTCTTTTTTAACATAAGAAATCCATTCTGGATCAGTTAATTTTAAATCTTGAGCACTTATTTCAATAACTCCCAAATCCATAAGTTCTTTAATGAGCAATGATTTTGTATTGTTTAAACCTATGATGCTTATTTTGTTCATCTTAACTATTGCCACTGGCCTTCACTATCCTTTCCAGTATAATTGAAGCTGCACTATCCATGTTTTTGTCTGCAATTTTAATAATGTTCTCACACTCTTTTGCAGCGTCACTGATAATGTCGTCGTAAAGAAGCTGTCCCTGGGATTCTGCAGCTTTAATGACATCAGAACTTTTCGAGTCAGCATATTCCTTTGCTTCATCTAAAATTTGAGATGCTTGCGCATTAGCATTGGTAATAATTTGTTTTGCTTGCTGAACGGCTTCTTTTTTTATAACTTCAGCCTTTTCTTCTGCCTCCTTTATTACCTTGATAATTTCAATAGACACTATACCACCACCTCTGTAATAATATTTTGAAAAACAAACATTTTCTTTTACAACTATAATAGAATATAAAAAATTATTTGTCAACAATTGATAAAAACTTAAACTTACATAGCATTAACGTATTTTAAGTTTAAGTCATTTAATGCATTAAATGCGCTGTTATTTTGTCATTAATATTGTAAAGTTTTTACTTTAATTTCTGCAATATTTGTTTCTTTAATATACTTATTCTATTATTTAGACTATATAGTCCAGTTAAACTATTTTATTAGTATATTTCCAAAGTGCTCTTTTGGCAAGTAAGCACTTTTTTGTAATATAGTATCTAAAAGGATACCTTGTTTATATTAATTCTAAATTATTATTACTATTATTACTATTATTATCCTTAAAACCAAGTTCCAAATATTCTGCACCAAAACCATCGGGCAAACTTTATATCTTATACAATTATCACTCATGTAGCATGTATTATGCATTTCTTTTTCACTAAACAAATTAACGCTCATATTATTACCTCATTATCTAATATTAAGTATCTTTTTGAATGCTATGCTTCAATTAAGCATCTACTTATTTATTAAACATGTATATGACATTATAGCATACCGTCTAAATATTAAAAAGAAGAAATTTTTTTAATATATGTATTATGCGTGAAAATCACTGTAATTACGTTGTTTTTACTTATGATAAATATTATTTCAGTATATAATTACATTATATGTTAACTGATTCACAATATTAAGCATGCCAAACGACTATGAAATCGCTTTAAAAATAAAAAAATGTGTCACAACATAAATTATAACACATTTTCACTATAATTAGCAAAATATATTGTGAAATAAATGGCATATTTTTATTCCACTGCAAATATCAGTTCGGCTTCTGCTGCAACTTCATCACCAACATATGCTGTTGCACTTCCAATTCCAAAACTTGATTTCAGTTTTGTTATTTTTGTAACAAGTTTTAAAGTGTCACCCGGGCAAACTTTCTTTTTAAATTTTGCATTTTTAATTCCTCCGAAATAAACTGTTTTATTTTTAAATTTATCCAGAGACAAAATGGCAACGGCGCCTGTCTGAGCCAGTGCTTCAATAATTAAAACACCGGGCATCACAGGATTTCCAGGGAAATGTCCCTGGAAAAACTGCTCGTTAATTGTTACATTTTTCAACCCCACAGCCATTTCACCTTCTTGAAGTTCAATGATTTTATCAATCAGCAGCATAGGATATCTGTGTGGAATTATTTTTTGTATTTCACTTGAATTATATTCCATAGTATCTGCCTTAATTTCCTTTGTACTTTTTAATTACCAAGGTTGCGTTGTGACCGCCAAATCCAAAAGCATTGGATAATGCATAATCAAATTCTTTTGAAATTCCTACATTAGGAACAAAATTCAAATCCAATTCCGGATCAGTCACCAAATGATTTATTGTTGCAGGTATATATCCCTCTTCAAGAGCTTTAGCACAAACTATTGCTTCAACAGCTCCTGCAGCACCTAACAAATGTCCTGTCATAGACTTCGTTGAGCTTATAGGAATATTTTTTGCATTTTCTTTAAAAATATTCTTAATAGCTTGTGTTTCAAACTTATCATTATATAGTGTACTTGTTCCATGTGCATTAATATAACCAATATCTTCAGGCTCAATTCCTGCATCTTTAATAGCATTAAGCATAGCTTTTGAAGCTCCTTCCGAACTTGGATCAGGGCTTGTCATGTGGTATGCATCACATGTAGCACCATATCCAACTAATTCTGCATATATTTTAGCACCTCTGTTAACAGCATGGTCATAATCTTCAAGAACCATTATTCCTGCGCCTTCTCCCATTACGAAACCGTGTCTTTCCTTGTCAAAAGGTATTGATGCTCTGTTTACATCAGTTGTTGTTGAAAGTGTAGTCAATGCAGAAAAACCTGCAATAGAGCATGGAGTTATAGCGGCTTCAGAGCCTCCGGCAATCATAACATCGCATATTCCATCTTGTATTCTTTTATAAGATTCACCAATAGCATTAGCACCCGTTGCACAAGCTGTAACTGTGCATATGTTAACTGACTTTGCTTGATATTTTATTGCAACCAGTCCTGATGCAATGTTAGAAAGCATCATTGGTATAAAAAATGTTGAAACTTTACTTGGGCCTTTAGCAAGCAATTTTTCATGTTCAGCTTCAATGGTATGAATGCCGCCAACAGCACTTCCAACAATTACTCCAAATCTGTCGCTGTCAACTTTTTCTATGTCCAATCCAGAATCTTTAAAAGCTATATCTGCTGCAGCAACTGCAAACTGGCTATATCTGTCTTGTCTTTTAGATTCTTTCTTATCCATATATTCTGTTGGATCGAAATCTTTTACTTCTGCAGCCAATTTAACGGTGAAATCTGTTGTATCAAAAGATTCTATAGGACTAATTCCACATTTTCCTTTCTTTACATTTTCCCAAAACTCTGTGCCTGCACCAATAGGACTAACAACACCTACTCCGGTTATTACAACTCTTCTTTTCATTTTTCCTCCAAATTATTATGATAGATTAAACAATCGTTCCTTACATGTAGTATCCGCCGTTTACTGACAGTATCTGGCCTGTAATATATGCTGCTTTATCCGATATTAAAAATTCAACAGCATCAGCAATATCACTTGGCTTACCTAATCTTTGCAAAGGTATATTTTTTATCATTTCATTTTTTATGTCTTCTGGAATTTTATCAGTCATTTCAGTTTGAATAAATCCTGGAGCTATGGCATTAACCAGTACATTTTTCTTGCCTAACTCTCTTGCAATGGATTTTGTCATGCCAATTACGCCTGCCTTTGAAGCCGCATAATTTACCTGACCTGCATTTCCCGCTAAACCTACCACAGATGATATATTTACAATTCTGCCATGCTTTTGTTGTATCATTCTTTTGGCTATATGTTTGCAGCAATTAAATGTTCCTTTTAAATTAGTATCAATAACCTGATCAAATTCATCCTCAGTCATTAGAGGAAGAATGTTGTCTTTTGTTATTCCAGCATTATTTATTAAAACATCAACTGTTCCAAAATTATCATATGCTTCTTCAATAAGTTTTTTAGCATCATCGTAATTTGATATGTCACATTTAACTATTACATTTTTAGTTTCTTTATTAACAAAATTATTTATTAATTCCTCCATTGAACTGGTATTGCTTCTGTAATTCAAAACAAGGTTGTAACCAAGTTCATTCAGTTTTAAAGCAATTGCTGCTCCAATTCCTTTGGAAGCTCCTGTGATAATTGCAGTTTTCATAATTTTCCTTTCTGACAATATTGTATAGCTGAAAAATACGATTAAGCTTTACATAACCGTTTCGACATTTAACAGTAAAATCACCCGTTAAGTATAAGACAATTGTATGCGCTAAAGCATAACAATTTCTAATGCTTAACGGGAAGAGCACCCGTTAAGTATAAGACAATTGTATATATTCTTCCAGGTTTGCAATATTTTCTATGTTTATTGACTTAACATTTTTATCAATTTTCTTTATAAAGCTTGATAATGTCTTGCCAGGTCCTATTTCCACAAATGTATTTACACCATCTGCTATCATTTTTCTTACACAAGCTTCCCATCTTACCGGATTGTACACTTGTCTTTCCAACTTGTCGGCAATAGAAGTATCATTTATGTAATACTCTGAGTCAACATTGGAAATAACGTCACAGGAAGGCTTTTTAAATATAATTTTATTTAAATCTTCTTTTAATTTTATTCCTGCAGGTTTTAACATTGAAGTGTGAAATGGTGCACTCACTTGCAACTTAACAGCTCTTTTAATGTTAAATTCTTTCGTTTCCTGCATTGCACTTTCAATAGCACTGCTTTTGCCGCCAACGACAATTTGACCGGGGCAGTTGAAATTTGCAGGTTCTAATAAACCAAATCTGTCAGTAACATTCTTGCAAAAAGCAATTGCATCCTCTTCTGAGCATCCTAAGAGCGCAAGCATTCCGCCTTCACCGACAGGTACTGCATTTTGCATATAATTTCCTCTGTTGTAAACAAGTTTAACTGCTGTTTCAAAATCCATAGCACTTGCTGCTGTTAATGCTGAATACTCTCCAAGACTTAATCCTCCCATTATAACAGACTCGTTCTTGGAATTTTTCTTTAATACTTCATATATTGCAATACATACTGTAAGCAATGCCGGCTGTGTTATTTTAGTAATACTCAAGTCTGCATCAGGCCCTTCAAAACACAACTTAGCAATATCAAAACCTAAAGCTTCATTTGCTCTTTGAAATATTTCCTTGCTTTCCTTGAAATTGTCATAAAACTCTTTTCCCATTCCTGCATACTGTGCGCCTTGTCCGGGAAATACAAAAGCTGTCTTATTCATTATTACCTCCTGAAATAAATGAACTTAAGTTTTTCATAATACTTTCCGCTTCATTAAATATTTCCGTGATAATTTCATTGCAGCTTTGTTCTTTGTTTACCAAGCCTGCAATTTGCCCTGACATGACAGAGCCGTAATCTACATCGCCTTCAACTGCTGCTTTGTAAAGTCTTCCTCTGCCCAATTGTTCCATTTCCTCAACTGTTCCATTGTTTTTTTCTATTTCCTTAAATTGATTAACAAGTTTGTTTTTCAAAACTCTAACCGGATGTCCTGTTTTTCTGCCTGTAACAGCTGTATCTGTATCATTGGCTTTAATTACTTTATCTTTGTAATTTTGATGAACGCTGCATTCTTTTGCCAATAAAAATCTTGTTCCTATTTGAACTCCCTGTGCTCCCAAGCTAAATGCTGCCGCAATTCCTCTTCCATCGCCTATTCCTCCTGCTGCAATGACAGGAATTTTAACTGCATCTACAACTTGAGGTGTAAGACACATAGTAGTTATTTCCCCAACATGTCCGCCAGATTCTGTTCCCTCGCATATTATAGCATCTGCCCCTGCTTTTTCCAGATGTTTTGCATAAGCAACTGACGGTACAACAGGAATAACTTTTATTCCTTGCTCTTTCCAAAGCTTCATGAATTTTCCCGGATTTCCTGCTCCAGTAATAACAACTGGTACTTTTTCTTCAATAAGCAGCTTGCTTACTTCTTCTGCATATGGACTTAAAAGCATAACATTAACACCAAAAGGTTTATCCGTTAATGCTTTTATTTTTCGTATTTCATTTTTAATTGATTCCGGTGTATTGTTGCCTGAAGCAATTACACCCAGACCTCCTGCTTCCGATACTGCTGCAGCTAATCCTGCATCAGATATTTGCGCCATGCCGCCCTGAAAAATGGGATACTTTATGTTCAACAGGCTGCATATAATTGTATTAATCATATAGTCTCCTTAACGTCTACTTCTTTATTCTTTATTCTTTATTTTTTTCTTTTCATCTTAACCTGAATATTAGAAAACGCCCTACAGGCGTCTTCTAATTATAAATTTAATTATTTTTGTCTGTAATGTAGTTAACTATGTCTCCAACTGTAACAAGTTTGCCATAATCTTCTTCATCAATTGTAATATCAAGTTCATCTTCGATTTTGCTGATTAGTTCGAATAAGTCCAGTGAATCTGCTCCTAAATCATCTTTTATTTTGCTTTCAAGCGTTATATTTTCTTCTTCTACGTCTAATTCCTCAACTAAAATTGCTTTTACCTTTTCTAAAATCATTATTTCCTCCATGAAATTTAATATTTTGAAAATCTATACTTTTGAATTTATTTTTTATCTTTATTCAAATATTTTGATATTCGAAGTATAATATAAAAAAAATAATTTGTCAATATATTTTTGCATGTTAATGTGTGCTTAATGTGTGCTGCAAAAAAATGGGGTTAGGGCATACGAAGTTTCGTTCGCATATTCGGAACTCATTGCAGTTGACCTACCTCCATTTCTCGGAAATTTCTATTAGAGCATTTTTTTCTTTATAGCTTCTATTATATATTCGGCGGCCTTACCGTCTCCATATGGATTCACAGCATTTGCCATGCTTTTATATTCTTCTTCATTGTTTATAAGCAAATCAAGCTCTTTGTAAATTACTTCTCTTTCCGTTCCTGCAAGCTTTGCAGTTCCGGCATCAATTCCTTCAGGTCTTTCAGTTTCCTTTCTTACAACCAGAACGGGCTTTCCAAGAGACGGAGCTTCCTCCTGCACTCCTCCGGAATCAGTTACGACAAGATAACACTTTGACATTAAATTTGTAAATGGAAGGTAGTCCAATGGTTCAATTAAATGCACGCTTTTCATGTCTTTAAAAATATTTCTTGCTATTTCTCTTACCTTTGGATTTAAATGCATCGGATATATTACTTCAACATCCTTGTTTTTATCTGCAATTTCTCTTACAGCATTAAAAATATTTTCCATTGGTTCGCCAATATTTTCTCTTCTGTGTGCTGTCAATAATATTACTTTTTTATTTTCAAAATCTATATTGTTCAGTATTTCATCTTCAAATTTATAATTTTTATCAATTACCCAGCTCAATGCATCTATCGAAGTATTTCCGGTTATAAATATTTTACTTTCATCATATCCCTCTCGCAAAAGGTTATTTTTAGATGTATTTGTAGGAGCAAAATGAAAATCGGTTAAAACACCCGTAAGCATTCTGTTCGCTTCCTCTGGATATGGAGAATATAAATTCCCGCTCCTCAGCCCTGCTTCTACATGACCAATTTTCACCTGGTGGTAAAAAGCCGCAAGAGCACCGGAAAACACAGTTGTTGTATCTCCCTGCACTAAAATTAAATCAGGTTTAAATTCTTCAATTATACCTTCTAATCCTGATAAAGCTCTGCATGTTATTTGTGTAAGAGTCTGACCACTTTGGAATATGTTCAGGTCATAATCAGGTTCAATGTCAAAAATTCTTAAAACCTGATCAAGCATATCTCTGTGTTGAGCCGTAACACATATTTTAGATATGAAATGTTTCTGGTCATTTTTAAGAGCTTTTACAATTGGAGCCATTTTTACAGCTTCCGGGCGTGTTCCAAAAACAACAAGCACTTTTATTTTATTCATACTAACCTCCATTTCGCCGCTACCGCTGGCGACACAAATAGTAATGAAAAATTGGTGCGCGGCTTTCACCAATTTGATATAATTTATTTGAGGAGAAGATAAACTACAAAGCACGGTGAGGCGAGTCGTAGACTGCTCTTCTCAGCTTAAATCAGTATACTAACCAGTGTAGGAATCATCTTTCAAGCACAAATAAGTGGATCTATAAGACCGAACGCTAATCATTGTTTTAGCTACTCGTTAAATGTGTGATGATTCAGTCAATGTCTACCTCCTCAATTATGAAAGGAGGCTGTGCTATGAAAATTGTTTATCCTATTTGTTGCGGTGTCGATGTGCATAAAACCTTTCTCGTTGCCACAATCATTACTTCTCAGGGGATTACCCCTCATTACTCTAAAAAGAGATTTTCAACTTTTAACAATTCCATTATTCAATTCAAGCAGTGGCTCATTGATAACAACTGCTTTGATGTGTGTATGGAATCTACCGGAAAATATTGGGTTCCGGTCTATAATCTTTTAGAAGATATCATTCACATTACCATTGCCAATCCTAAATGGGTTAAAGCTGTAAAAGGTAATAAGGATGATACTAAAGATTCTAAATGGATTGGTGATCTCTTCCGTTTAGGTTTAGTCCCAGGAAGTTTTATTCCTGACAAAGCAATACGCATCCTTCGGGAATACACACGATATCGTTCTAAACTTGTATCCTGTAAAAGCAGTGAAAAAAATAGATTTCAAAATGCTTTTACTGTTTGTAATGTTGCCCTTGATGCTGTCGTATCTGACATGTTTGGCAAATCTGCCACTTCCATCACGGACTACTTAATTTCGTCTGATTCTTTTGACCCTGAATATTGCTCATCTCTTCTTCAAAGATCCTTAAAGAAAAAATCAGATGAAGTTATTCAATCAATTGAAGGATATCAAATGACCAAGGAGCAAAAAGAACGTATGATAATGGTTCGTTCTCATCTGAATTTTGTCCAACAGTCCATTGGAGAGTTGGATGAAAAAATAGATAAGATGGTGACTCCTTATAATGCTGCTATCTCTTTGCTTTGTGACATTCCCGGAGTTGATAGAGCTTCTGCTATCACCATCATCTCCGAGATTGGCACTGATATGTCTCAATTTGCCAACTCTAAACGTTTATGCTGTTGGGCGGGCCTAACGCCTAGCAACAATGAATCTGCTGGTAAGAAGAAGTCTGTAAAAATTTCACGTGCTGGAGTTTACCTCAAACCTGCATTGGTACAAGTTGCCCATGCATCCGTGAAATCTATCAACTCTCCTTACTACAAAAACAAATATGAACGCATTAGCAAAAGGAGAGGTAAAAAAAGAGCAATTATTGCTATCGCAAGGATGATACTAACTGCCATATATCACATGCTTATTACTGGCGAAGTATGGAATCCTAGTGATCTTTATAAAATTGATATGCCACAAGAAATGTTAGAAAAACAGAAAGAAAAAGCTATTAAACAAGCTAAAAAACTTTTAATTTCTGAAGGTATAATTAAAGATTCCGACATTATTGTAGCTTAATTGAAATTATTTAATTTTTAGGGGCTTTAAAAGCCTTTATTAAGTATACCTATTTTTACGCTTATACACACTATTTTTCACGCTA
>JBASLQ010000388.1:0-7942 GCA_049656425.1 Sedimentibacter sp. | reverse complement strand
ACAAAGGTAGATGTCGTATTTACAGCCTTTATTCCAAGATACTTCGCCATATACTTGCCCCAGGGGGACATGGAATCATGAATGATGTAATCAGGCTGCAATTTTTTGATATACTCAATTTCTTTAGACATTACTTCTTCTGTAGCTTTTAGCAGCATTCCTGCCAGCTTTACAAAATTACCGCCTGATGTTGGCCCTTGAGGAAGAGAAAAACTGTATGGCTTATATTTTGCACCTGCATTTTCAATCTTTTCTCTGAATGCTTCAGTACTGTAATATATGATTGTTTCTCCTCTTTTCACCAGCTCATTTACTATTGGCAGTGTTGGGTTAATATGTCCATGTGCAGGTACATTAAAGAAAATTCCGATTCCCATTAGTTTTCACCTTCCATTACGCAAAACTTATAAAACTCTACAAAAACATTATAAAAGTTTATGTTTGCTTCCTCATTCAACGTGTCCGACCTCGGCTAACCTAATATCGTTTGATATAACACTCCAGAGGCTTCAATTCCCGTGTAACTCACGGTACATAGCATCATAATTCGTTTTAGTGACTTATGATACTTTATATCTTGATAAATTAATACTTGCGTTCTTATCCCTGTCTATTACAGCACCGCAGTTATCGCATACAAATACTCTTTCCGAAAGTGACAGTTTGGTTTTCACATGTCCGCATTCCGAGCAGGTCTTAGATGATGGATACCACTTGTCGGCTTCTACAAATTCAGTACCTTGTCTTTCACATTTATAATGCATCATTAGCTTGAATTCATATAACCCTTGTTGTGCAATTGCTTTGGATAAGTGCTTGTTTTTCATCATACCTTTAACATTTAGGTCTTCCATAACTACTCTTGACGGCTTGGTTTTCGCTATTTCGGTAGTTACTTTTTGCCTGTTGTCGGTTCTGATGTTATCAAGACGTTTGTGCAACTTTCTTATGTTCTTTTCAAGTTTTTTAATGTTGCTTGTTTTAACGTAACTCCTCCCTTCCTTATTTTTTTCATATTTGTTTGTAACTTTACGCTGTAACCTACGCATTTTCTTTTCTAACTTTTTAACGTTTTTGTTCTTGTTGATGTTTTTGTATGGCTTTTCGATATTAGAACAGATTGCCAAATCCTTAATGCCAACATCTATTCCAATACTTTCACCTGTTAATTCCACAGGCTCTGGTAAAACATCAATGCCAACTGTTACATACCAATTCACACCATCAAACTTTACTCTTGGGTTTGTATGCTTTGCGTTTTCTGGGATTCTGTCTGTCTCCGATAGGTTCACCCATCCTACCTTTTCAAGCCTAACCTTGCCATCTTGGAATTTTATCTTTTCGGTATCCTGATAAAATTTAGGTGGACTTTTTTTCCTGCTCTTGAATTTAGGCTTTTCGGATAATCCTTTGAAGAACTTATAATACGCATCACAGGCATCTTTTATGGCTTGCTTTGTTATATTATTGCTGTAGTCATTTAACCATTTCAGTTCTTCTGTTTGCTTTAATTGCGTTAGTTCTTTTCGTAGGTCACCATCTTGTATAAATTTGCCACCATTTTTATAGTTTTCTTCCTGCCTTGCTAATGTCCAGTTATATGCCCAACGTGCAGTACCAGCACTTTGAAATAATTTAGACATTTGCTCATTATTTGGCTCAAGCCTGACTTTCATGGTTGTTATCATCTTCCAACAACTCCTTTATCATCTTTTTGGCTTTATTGGCTCTTCTGCCTTGTAATTTGCAACTAAATACAGTTACAATCTGGATTAAATCCTCAACCAATTCCTGCTCCCCAGTTTTTTCTGTGTTGTCTATGATTTCAATAGTCGTTCCGTATTTACTACATAGGTTTTCTATGAGTTCATAACCGAATCTTAGCAACCTATCCTTATACAAAACAACTATCTTTTCAACCTCAGAAGCAACAACCATGTCAATTAATTGGTTCAGTCCTTTTTTATTGTAGTTTATACCACTTCCTATGTCGGTAACAACATCAAAAGAATAACCTTTTGCAATCATGTAAGATTTTACGTTTTCGACTTGTCTCTCAAGGTCATCTTTTTGCTTATTACTTGATACTCTGCAATAACCTACAACTTTTCTTTTGGCTGGATTTTCACCTTTAAGCCCTAAATAATATTGAAGTTGCTGTTGGGAGTAATACCTGTAGCCACTTTTCCCTGTATGACTTGGCTTCAGTTTTCCAACCTTATCCCAGTTTCTAAGGGTTTGTTGGGTTACTCCAATTAATTTTCCAAACTCACCTATTGAATAATATTGCATCTAAAACACCTCTATATTATTATACCATTACTGTACAATATTTTAATAGTGTTTTATATGCTTTTATAAATATTATTTAACTGTTGCACCCCTCTCAAAGCCGTTCTTTTTTCCATATCTCCATTCACTCTTATGTCTATACTGCATGGTGACAAGTCTTATTCTATTACTAAAGAACTTCTTCTGCTAGCTTTGTAAGTTCGTTTATTTCATTTAATAGCTGTTCCAGATTCTTAGTCAAAGTTTCTTGCATTTCCAGTATGTCGGGAAACATTGCCTTTGCCTCTTCATAATTTCCTTCGGAGAACAGTTGTGCCATTTCATCCCACATCTTCTGTAGTTCTTCACTTCTTGTTTTTACATATTCCTGATAGCCTGCCAGCTTTTCAATCTCCTGTTGTATCTGATTCAACTCTTCAGGAGTGAGTTCTAAGGTGCCCTGTTCATAGCCGTCCTGTAATTGCTCAAGAAGGGGCTTCAGGGTTTCCAGACCTTCGTATATATCCTGCAGATACTGCTTATTGATTTCCTGGTTTTCTTTAAATTCCTTTCTCCATTCTTCAATCTGTTCCCCGTTCTCTTCCTTGTAGTTACTTACTTTTTCCTTTAAATCACTCAATTTAGATTCTCTCTCAGAACTGTTATCTGCATTGTTATTTGATATTATCAGACTGTTTACATCATTTTGCTGAATTTTTAGTTTACTTGCTCCATCAATGGCTTTTTGCAAGGAATTAAACATAGCCTCTGCTTCAGCCGGTGGTGCTTCCTCTCCTGTTAACAACTGCCAGGCCTTTTCTGCATTGGGCAGTCCGTAGCCGGATTTCTGGTCTTTTCCTTCTTCTAAAATGTCCTCGGCAGATTCATTTAATATGGCAACAAGTTCAGCAACATTTATATCAGGCATCTGAGCCAGCATTATTGAAGCAATACCTGAAACAACCGGTGCGGCCATACTGGTTCCATCCCAAGCTTCATATTGATTCCCTGGTACAACGCTCAGAATTTTCACACCAGGAGCAGCTACCTCTACGCTATTCCCATAATTTGAAAATCTTGCTTTTGTCTTGAGTGGATTAATGGCGCCTACTGTATATACATTCTCCAGCCCTGCCGGAGTATAGCTGTCAGAGTTTTGGTTATCATTTCCGGAAGCAGCTACCACAAGTACGCCCTTTTCACTGGCATATCGAACAGCATTAGCAATGTCCACATCCTCACCGGGTCCTCCCAGGCTGAGATTGATAATATTTGCTCCCTGATCAACAGCATACTCAATACCTTTAGCAACGATATCCGACTGCCCCTGTCCTTCTGCGTCCAAGACCTTTATTGGGATAATACTAACATTGAGTGTACCCGCAACACCGACAATACCCTCGCCGTTATTCATTTCTGCAGCAATAATTCCAGATACATGGGATCCGTGACCATTATCATCCATAGGGTCGGAGTCGTTATTTATAAAATCGTAACCTTTTTCCAAGTCTACTCTGTTTTTTAAATCCGGATGTGTATAGTCAACACCGGTATCCACAACGGCTACATATATGGTTTCCTTTTGCTCAACTAAGGGCCACACATGATTGGCATTTGTATAGGACACCGCCCACTGAGATTTTACTCCTGGGTCGTTGGCCTCAATATCATTGGTTTGGGAGAGATTGTCAATAATAAAATCCTTGCCGACTTTTATTTTGGTAATAGGTCTGATTATGCCTATATTCCTGGGCTTTTGAATGCGTCTTATGCCTTTCATTGCTGACAGCCTTTGTTCCAACTCCTTTTCACCGCCATTAGAACTTATGATATATCTCCCGCCTTTAAGTTGAGTTATTTTAACATTTCCAAAGCTTTTTTCAATTTCAGAAATATTTTGTCCATCCTCTAATTCCACAATTAATTTATTTGCTCCAGTTTCCTCTAACTCCTTTGTGCTATTTGTACTAGCTGCACAGCCGAATAAAGTTGTACTTAACATCAATATTGTCAAAAGCAAACTGCCTCTTTTTAATAGCATTGCTCTCATAAAATAACCATCTCCTTTTCTGCATATTATAGCTGTCCGGGGTGCATTGGCATTTATTGCCGGGCAGCGTCTCAAATTTTCTTATTTTTTAGAAGTTAAATTCCAGCAGCTATTGCAGGAATTGATGCTGTTAAAAGCATAACTGCAACTAATAAAGCTGAAATCATTTTTTTCATGGTAGAACCTTCCTTTCATTTTATTTGTTTTAATTTCGTTGATTAAATTCTACCAATGAATTATTAAATAGAAATACTGAAAAAATTAAGAATTATTAAGAGGGGACTGCATAATGCAATTCCCTCCATAATAAAAAATATTTTATTTCACCGGAATTGAGAAGGAGATTCCCAGCCCTCCGCCAGATGGTCTGTAAGCCCATATTTCGCCTCCATGGGCTTCAATAATTCTTTTACAGATTGCCAGACCCAATCCACTGCCTCCCTTATCTCTCGACCTTGATTTATCAACCCTGTAAAATTTATCAAATATCTTATTCAGTTCTTTCTGGGGTACTCCTGAACCATTATCCTCTATGGAAACCTTTATTTTTTTTCCTTCTAGGATACAAATCATCTTTATTTTTCGATTCTCATTTCCATACTTTTTAGAGTTAGAAATCAGATTATCAAATACCCTTTTGAGCTTATCTTTGTCAACCATCATGATTACGCCATTCGGAACCTGGTTTTCCAGTACAAATTCACCATGACGTTCCTTAAGCTCTCCCTCATATTTTTTATATAATTCCTTAATAAATGGATGGACTTCAACTTCGCTCTTTTTAAAAGCAGTATACTGTAATTCATTGATTGCAAATTCGTGAAATTCCTCTAAAAGGATATTCATGTCCTGGCCCTTGTCATAAATAATTGCAGAATACTCCCTGGTACGCTCCTCAGTCTGCCGTTTGCCCACCATCAGCCTTTCAGAAAAACCGATTACCGATGTCAGCGGAGTTTTCAGGTCATGAGAAATGGACAAAATAATATCTACCTGCTCCTTTCTCGATATTTTTAAACGTTCTACCATTTCATAAAACTTGTTGCAAAAATATCCTATTTCGTCCTTACGTCTTGTGTAAGGAAGATTTATGCTTAAATCATTGTAGCTGAACTTATCCAATATCCTTTGGAGTATGAGTAAAGGTCTAACAATGAAATAATGCAGGTATATTATTATACTGATGATTACTAACCCCAACAATGAAAAACCTATAATCCGTAAACGACCAAAGGATCCGCCCCATCTGAAATTTCTTAGAGGGGAGGGGTGCATTATCTCCATAATGTATACAAGATTATTTTTATAAAATGCAGTCTCCTTCTGCTTTAATACCGTAACTTTATCATCTTGGCCTCCGGTTTCCATAACTTTATTGCCATTGGTATCTAAAATTTTCACTCTAATATTCTCAGTTTCATAAATTTCCTGCAGGTTATTTTCCATTTCCTTTCTATCTGGATAGCTGCTCATAATTTCCCCAACAATTCTTTTATTGATTTGATCATAATGCAGCCAATAATTATCCACTTCTTCTCGGAGGTCCTCATATAAAAACAGCTTGAAATAACCCAGTAAGAGAACTACAAAAATTATAAATACTGTCAAAATATATAAAGGCATTTTATATTTGATACTCATTCGACTTCCGCTCTCCCTATAAATTTATAACCTACACCCCAAATGGTTTTAATATATTTTCCATCCGGATCCAGTTTATCCCTGAGGTATTTAATGTGTACCGTAACCGTATTAATTTCTCCGTAATCAGTGTTCCCCCAGATGCTGTCATAAATCTTTTCACGGCTTAAAACGATGTTTTGATTGCTTGCCATGTAGGCCAGTACCTGAAATTCCCGGGTAGTCAAATCAATTTTCTGTCCATCTTTCCAGACTTCATAGGAATCCATGCAGATTTTCAGCCCATCGAAGGATAACACAGGTGTATTAGACGACAGATTCATCAACCGCCGGTCCCTGCGGATATGAGCCTTTATCCTGGATATCAGTTCAATTGTGCTAAAGGGTTTTGTCAAATAATCATCTGCTCCTAATTCCAGCCCGATAGCCTTATCTATTTCACGGCCTTTGGCACTCAGAAAAACGATAGGGCCTGAATAAGTGTCCCTGATCTTTTTACATACTTCAATACCATCCATTCCCGGCATCATAATGTCCAGCAGTACCAAATCCACCTGTTCTTTTTTATGTATAATCTCCATAGCTTCTGTGCCATTGTACGCTTTTATGACTTTAAAGCCTTCATCTTCCAGTGTATCAGCTATCAGTTTCACAATTTCCTTGTCATCATCAGCAATAAGAACTACGTTGTTTTCCATATGCTATACCTCCTCTTTCATCATATTATTAGTCACATATTACGTGGTAATGCCCATGCTACCGCTTCCTCAATAATCCGTTTCAGTTCCTCTTTTTCTTGTGCGGTTCAATATAGAAATCCTGTCCACCTACAAAGGCAAATCCCTGCCCTAACTCTAACAAAAATTTCTGAATATGCTCTGTCAATTGGCGCTCAATTTCAACCTCACGTCGCGGCATGTCAGTTCCTAAAAAATCAAACAAATACGGATCTTTAAATATCTGGTTTGCCATATCAGAATCTGCGGGTGGAAGTGACAGCTGTATAGAGCTTGTCAATGTGCTTTTTGATTAAGAAATCCTCTTTTCCCGTACGTTCCCCTTTGAGAACCTCTATAACCAATTTTGTTTTTTCTTCTGGTGCATGTGGTGTTCGTTTCATTAGTCGGTGCTCCTTTAATAATATGCTGGTTTATTTCATAAATATACTATTAGCAATCTAACTTAAAATCAAGTGTTTTTTTGTCTGAATTTATGGGTTCATTATAATCCATACTTATAAAAAATCACAATAAAAGTGTCAAAAACCTGAATTTTATCAATTTCATTCCAAAATCCCTTGGTCTTGTATTTTGATCACCCCTTGATATAACCGTTTTCAATTTTTCTGATAATATTGTCTCTAAATTATAGGATAATACTTTAATTGTTCTATCTTCTAAAAGCAATCTAAATTCGTATGTTATTTCTTTTGGTGTTATTTTATCTCCTGTCGTGATGTCTAATTTTAGTGGTACAGACATAGGTGGATAATTTGCTGTTAAAGCCACTCTGTACCCACCATATTCATCGCCCTCCCGAATTTCACCAATACTTATAAAAGAAAATACAACATCATCATGCAAATCTATTTTACAGATATCCATAAACATTTCTTTAGCTGATTGCTCTGATACTGGTAACCCTTTAATCGTAGCATCCATATCCATTGTTGCTCTAGTATCAAGTCCTACCATAGCCGCAATTAAAAATCCGCCTTTTAAAATAAAGTGGTCATAATATTTTGAAACAGATATTCTTTCGAGCAATCTTTCTAGCATATAATTCTGCATGATTAGCTGTGCCGAAATGCTTTTTTTCTTTGCTATATTTTTAATAATTGCCTTTAGCTGCATTGCATTTTTCATAGTAGTACCTCTAGATAAGCACGTAATTTTTTTTCAACTCTTAATTTTTTAGCATATTCGGATAACCTTGAAATATCTTTGTTGCTACTTTTCGCATATCTTTTAAATGCATCCG